>CAYZAH010000755.1:0-2751 GCA_964475805.1 uncultured Pirellulales bacterium
TCACTGCTTTTCTCATGAAAGCCAATGCGAGTGACATTAGTATATGTTCTATTAACTCTGGCGGATACCAATAGAAAGACATGCGGACAATCAATACGTTTGCCAGAGCTTCACGATAGGTGGGCATCCAAGATGGTCCTGTCGGCCCCTGACTAGCGCACACATGCCCAATAATAGGAGTCCCCATCGCCTCCTTGATCGCTCGGCCGATCGCATCTGGACAGGACCCGACATTGGCCTTGTTGTTGGTCTTGCACGCTACGGCAGCAGACAGACAACAAGCGCTGACGCTCAACTCCGAAGCCAACAGATTCAGTTGGAGGTCAGGATCAACAGGTATTTGCCTCAGGTACTTCGTGAACTGGGCCAGCGTGAGCCCAGCCGCGATGGTGGGACGATAGATCGTGGTCTTGGCTGTGCAGGGTATCCACAAAGGCCTGATCCGGGTCGAACCGAGTCATGGGACAATGCTTTCGGGATTCCAGAGTGCGCGCGGTAATCCACCAACTATCTATCCCTCAACACAGCTATTAACCAAAAGTGTCAGCTTTCCAGCCCCAATGGGTGGCGGGCAGTTCTTCAAAGGTTATGTATATGCATTCGTCCGCAATGCCGAGTTCCTTTCTCAGGGTTTGGCACGTTTCCGCCGACAACTTCTTGTTGACTTCCCTACTCAAGCCGCCGATGGACTTAACGGATACCAGGGCTGCTGCAGCAGACTCACCGCCCATGGTCATGGCAACCTTGTCATGAACGCTGGCCATAACATACTGCTCCGGCTTGCCGATACACATGGCTGCCAGCTTGGAGAGTTTCTTGGCAAGTGTTTCTCGTTTTTCCTGTGTAGACATATCACACGACGTAGAAAGTTGAATTAGCGGCATCCTGTTCTCCTTGTTTCGTACACAGCGTGGTTCATAATTTGGTTCTCACGATTGTCGCAATTCCTCCACCATATAGCTTTGCCTATATGACCTCAAAAACAGTCTCCCTACATGTTCCAGTCTACATAATATGGCATTGTACAGTTCAGGTTCAACGATTACTACTGTAAAATCAGCCAACGCATCGCTTGTGTGATTGACACCGTAGATGAAATCCCTTACGCTACCTATCATATTGATGCCTTTCGAATTGAAAGCACCGTGATTACAAGAAAAGGAAAGGAGCGAGCCACTGGCTATGTTGAAGTCGCTTGGCCTGGTTGTCGCCGTGAGTCTCTTCACCGTGGACTCTCTCTCTGCTGTACTACCCCCGATTACACCCACTCGACACGACAACATCGTGGTGTTGTTTGATTCGGCCACACACGGAGCTGAAGCATTTCGCAACTACACAACCTCATGGAGAAAAGGTAGTGACTTGGTACCTGTGACTGTCTCGGTTATCAGAAACTCAGAGAAGTTCGTTCAGATCTCCTATGAGAAGGAAAGAGGGGCCGCAATCTCGTTGATTAGGTTCCAAAATCTACCCCGCCCCCTGGAGGGAACCCGGTACAGCGGAATCAGGCTTGCCATTGATTACGACAAGCGAGATTATACGCATATTTCCATCGCCTCCCATTTCTCCGATGATACGCAGCTAACATCCCCTTTGGTGCTTGAGCAGGGAACAAACGAGTACGAAATATCGAGTGGCTTCCGCCGCGCAAAGTTCCCGCCGGATTGGAGTCGCCTGGACTGGATCTGGCTTTCAGTTGATACCAATCAGAATGGGCACGACAAAGATGTGGTCTATTGCTTGAAGAAGATCACCATGATGGAGGAGCAGGTTGACAAGCCCTCGCTCAAGACTGTGGCGTTTGGAGATCGGGTCTTTTGCCCAAAGCCAAAGCAAATCATCTGGAAACACGGAGAATTTTCGGCACGTGAACAAACTCACATTTACCTGCCGACGGCTGCTTCGGCCCGAACAAAAAGAACTGTGGAAATCTTTCAGGAAGACTATGCCCGACACACCGGCACGACGCTCACCCCACACACCTTCGACCAAGAGTTGCCCGACAAGGGGATCATCATGCGCATTGCCAAGTCCGTTCTTGTCAACGGTTTGCCAACGCGGCTCAAGCCTCAAGGCTATAGCCTTCAAGTAGCGCCGGAACGGATCATAATCACAGGCGCCGACGAGCCGGGCCTCTATTACGCTACGGTGACGCTCTTCCAGCTCATGTCCAACTCGATGCGAATCGAGGATTCGATGCCCGTCCCTTGCGTCGAAATCCTCGACTGGCCCGACATGGCCAATAGGCTGTGTCGCCTCGAGCATCCACACAACTTCAAAAACAGACCGCTCAAAGAGAACAGGGGCATCGATTTTCTGATCCAGTGGACAGACCGATTCGTTGCCGGCAACAAATTGAACGTCTTCTTCTTCGACATCTCCGCCGTAACGTTCTACTCCCGGCGACCTGAGTTTAACGGCACCGAACGACTCTACACTCTCGATGATCTGCGCCGATTCGGACGCTTCTGCCGCGACCGCTTCATCGACCTTTGCCCGGCTTGGCAAATCGGCGGACACGCCAACTGGTGGCTGACCTACGGTTATCATCCGGAACTTGTCGAGAGAGGTTGGAGCCATGCCCAAGGAGATGTCACCAACCCGGACCACGACAAAATCGTCTATGACTGTATGCTCGATGTCATCGAGGCACTCCAGCCAAAATACGCCTCACCCAAAAGCGATGAGTGGTGGACCCAGCGCGACAACGAGACGCCGCTGCCCGAACTCCTGCACGGAAAGACCAGAGCG
>CAYZAH010000756.1:0-2749 GCA_964475805.1 uncultured Pirellulales bacterium
TTGTCTTTCATCTCGAAGAAAACACTGTAACCGATGTCCCCTTCGGGATCGGGCCGATGGCGCAGCCGGATGCCGGGCAGGTCTTTGATACCGTTGTAAATGGCTCTGGCGTTGCCGCGTAATTGTGAGAGCATTATGTCGAGCTTGGTCAACTGCGCGCCGAGCACGGCCCCGGTCAACTCACTCATCCTGAAGTTCTCACCCGCGAAGGTTTCCACTTGGCTCGGGCCGGAGCGGTCCAGAAAGAGCCGGCGGATCGTGCCCATATCGTGAAAGCGAGCAGCGCGTTCGTAGATGAGCGGGTCGCTCGTGACTACGGCGCCGCCCTCGCCCGAGGTCATGACCTTGTTGATCTGGAAACTGTAAATGCCCACGTCGCCGATGGAACCTAATTTCTTTCCACGATAGGAGCCGCCCACGCACTGGGCGCAATCCTCCAGGACGGCCACGCCTTTCTTGCGGGCCACGTCCATGATCGGGTCCATGTCACAGGGTCCGCCGAGCAGATGGACCGCGATGACGGCTTTGGTGCGAGGGGTGATCTTTCGCTCGAAGTCCTTGGGGTCGATATTGAGAGTATTGTCGATATCAGCGAAGACGGGCAAGGCCCCCGCGTGGACTACGCAGGTATAGTCAGACCACCAGGTATATGCCGGAACGATCACCTCATCGCCCGGCCCGACGTCCAGGCCGGTGATCGCACAGTCCAGCGCCGCCGTGCCCGACGTCACGCCCAGGGCGAAGCGTGTCCCCATGTGTTTGGCGAAGTTCTCTTCGAAGTGCAAGACTTTCGTCGGCGTGCCCGGACCCCAGTAGCGGAAGGGAGAGCCGGTTTCCATGACTTCCATCAGGGCTTGCTTTTCTTGTTCGTCGAAGAACTGAGGACCGATGTAGCCCGGATTGATGTTCGGAACATCGAGAGGTCTCGATCTCTCTCCGCCCAGGGCGCTCTTCACACTCAAGCCCATTGCGGCGCCGGAGACGGCCAGACAGCTTGACGCCAAGAATCTCCTGCGAGTGACGTTTTCGATATTCATTTTCTGCTCTCCTTCATTCAAACCAACCGCTTCCCAGTCAAACACGACACATCTTATCATTCCTGCTTTCACAGGGACGACAACGCGGATCATTCGGCTCAATAAGCCATCGTTTTCAGAATGAATACCGTCCGGGTCCAATGCTTTGCGCTTTGAGCCTTGCGATGTACTGTCGCTGAACTTGCCCGAAAATGCCGACTGCGATACGCATGATCTTCACTTCCACAATATCCCCGGCGTTAACCTTCTCCATCTCCAACGAAAGCTCCCTCACGTTACGCACCGTCGCGTTATTGATCTGAAGGATCAAATCCCCCGGGACAAGGCCCGTTTGTTCGGCCACCCCGCCTCGTTCGACGTCGGTTACAATCAGTATCGGATAGGCGCTCTGGAAATCAAATCTTCGCGCGACACGGTCGGTGAGCTCAGAGATTTGCATCTGGAAGTATTGCCTGACGAGCTGACGTCCGTCCGGCAGCGGTCTGCGTTCCATCGTCAATTCAACAGTCTGCCTTTGCAGGCGGGAGGCTGTCGGTCTGACAAAGGTGACTTTGATCGGTTCGCCGATTTCCTTCCCCATCATCTTGATATAGAAGTCGATGACGTTTGTGAGTCTGTGGCCGTCAATCTCAAGAACGATATCGCCCGGGGCGATGCCCTTTTCATCGGCGGGGCTCCCCTTGCTGACCGAGTCTACGACCAGTCCGCTGTACCCGCTCACCTTCTTCATTCGGCCCATCGACAAGCCTAACCGAACGCGGCGGAGCTTCTCCGGCATGAGCATATCTCTCAGATTGTCGGCTAAGGTATCCACCGGGATGGCGAACCCGATGTTCTCGGCCTCGGCGCGAACGGCGGTGTTGATTCCGATCAGCTCGCCGTTGATATTCAACAGAGGGCCGCCGCTGTTGCCCGGATTGATGGAGGCGTCCGTCTGGATCAGGCCACGCAGCCAGAAGCCTTCCGAGATTTCGATGTCCCTGCCCACGGCGCTGACGACGCCACTGGTGACGGTATTGGAATAGCCATAGGGGTTACCGATGGCGATCACCGTCTCGCCGATCATCAGGTCGTCGCTGCGCCCAAGATGAATGAACGGCAATTTCTTCTCGGCGGGAATTTTCAGGACGGCCAGGTCTTTGGTCTCGTCGGCGCTGACGACCTCGGCGGCGAACTCGGTGCCGTCACTAAAGACGACCTTGATTCGCTCGGCGCTTTTTGTCACGTGAGCGTTGGTAATCACGTAGCCGTCCTCGTGAACGACCACGCCCGAACCGAGCACCGCGACTTGTCTCTGGTGTCTCGGCCCTCCGCGATCGAACCGGTCCGGCCAGTCGAAGCCGGGCCAGACGGATGTGGATACGATACGCTCGCCGGCGATGTTGACCACGGCGTCGTGCGTGTCCTGATAGACCTTGACGACGGGAGTCCGCCTGTCGAAAACCTGTACGCTTTCGCCGCGGGCCGGCGCCGAGAACCCAATAAGAAGAAGCATGCTGAGGGCGGGTCCCGAAAAGCAACTGATTCGTCTCACGGTTTTGAACCTCCCATAGCTCCATTCTCAAACGGAGTCTGCAAGATTGAAGGTGGGCATACACTATTAGAGAAGATATCTTTATCCATTTTCTCAGTTAACCATCGGCATTCATAAAGTCCGGAACGTAATCATAGTCCATTTCAAGGCTCATTTCAACGTCCTTCGTGGAATCGCC
>CAYZAH010000757.1:0-2746 GCA_964475805.1 uncultured Pirellulales bacterium
ACCGGATGGTCGCGGACAAAGGTCAGGCTGGCGATGCCGGCTGCCAGACTGGTTTCGGTAATCGGCAATGGGTGGTGGGGATAAGGTTAGGAAATGGATTGAGTTGTTAACAATGGGGTGTGAGTGGCCGACGCGCAAGTGCCGGCCACTACCACCCCTTACTATTTCTAATCCACTATTTTACCTTTACCCACGCTGACTCAATCACTACCTTACCGACCCACACAATCGAGCGCGGACGTCATGAGAACAACGAGAACCTTACCGTATCGGCTGCGCACACGCGCACTATTCTGCACATTGCTCGTCTCGACGCTATCCGTCGCTAACCCCGAGGCTCCATCCGGCTTGACGTGTGAGCTGATGGCCCGAACGGAGTTAACGGCCATCCGTGACCCGCGACCCGAATTCGGCTGGGTCGTGAATTCTCCGCTGCCCGATGACAGTCAAAGCGCCTATCAAATCCTGGTCGCTTCAGCAAGCGGGACTCTGGAGAAGGGCGTCGGCGACCTCTGGGACACGGGCAAGGTGGCATCGGCGCAGCAAACCAACGTCGAATATGCCGGTCGGCCGTTAGCTTCCAACAAGACGTATTTCTGGAGGGTACGCACCTGGAATAGTAACGGTGAAGTGAGCACGTATTCTCAGGTTCAGACGTTTCGTACTGGCGAGCTGAGTGATTCCTACGCGACGACGCGTTATCCTCTCGTCGAGACGCAAGTCAAGCCGGTCAGGGTTGTTCGCAAAGCCGACGGGTACTACTTCATCGACTTCGGCAAGGACGCTTTCGGGACGATTTCTTTGACCTTGACGAGTCCGACGGCGGGCCGACAGGTAGAGATACATCTGGGGGAAGTCCCGGCTGGAAATGACAGCATCAACCGCAAGCCTGGAGGAGCACGCCGATATCGCATGATGATGTTAAACCTCAACGAAGGAACCCACACGTATCGAGTCGCGATCACCCCGGACAAACGAAACACCGGGCCCAACGCGATCAAAATGCCTGGCTACATAGGCGAGGTCATGCCGTTTCGCTATTGTGAGGTCGTGAACAGCCCGTCAGCTCTCGATTCGTCGAATATTCGCCAGATTACGGTGCACTATCCCTTCGACGACAATGCATCGCGCTTTACCTGCTCTGACCCGGTTCTCAACGACGTATGGGATCTGTGCAAATACAGCATCAAGGCAACCAGCTTTTGCGGCGTGTACATTGATGGCGACCGCGAGAGAATCCCGTATGAAGCGGATGCTCACATCAACCAGCTTTGCCACTATTGTGTGGACCGCGAATACTCTATGGCTCGTTATACCCACGAGTACCTGATCTCGCATCCGACCTGGCCCACAGAGTGGATCCTCCAGTCGGTGCTCATGGCCTGGGCCGATTACATGTACACGGGCAATACCGAATCCGTCGAACACTTCTACGAAGACCTTAAAGCCAAAGCATTGCTTTCCCTGGCTCGTGAGGATGGTCTAATCAGCACGCAGACGGGCCTGGTGACTAAGGACGTGCTTCGGTCCATCCATTTCGCAGGCACGCTGCGCGACATCGTGGACTGGCCCCACGGGAACATCCTCGGCTTGCACGGAGGGTACGGCGAGACGGACGACTTCGAGTTCAAACCGATCAACACAGTTGTCAATGCGTTCCACTATCGTGCGGTCTGGATGATGAGCCGGATGGCGAAGGCCCTCGGAAAAGAAACGGACGCCGAGCGCTACGCAGAGGTGGCGGCGCGCATCAAACATTCTTTCAACGACAAACTACTCGACAAAAACAAAGGAATCTACGTCGATGGTGAAGGGAGCACCCACAGCGCGCTGCACGCCAATATGTTCCCATTAGCGTTCGGCCTGGTGCCTCCGGAGTACGTCGATTCGGTCGCCGAGTTCGTCAAGAGCAGGGGGATGGTTTGCAGCGTCTACGGCGCGCAGTATCTTCTGGAGGCGTTGTACGCGGCTGGCTTGGACGACTACGCCCTTCAACTCATGACGGACCGTAGCACGGACCGAAGCTGGCCCCACATGATCTACGACGTGGGAACAACGATCACGTTGGAGGCATGGGACAATGAGTACAAGCCTAACCAGGACTGGAACCACGCCTGGGGAGCGGCGCCTGCCAACATTATCCCACGCTGCCTGATGGGAGTTCAGCCCATTGAGCCCGGCTTCGCCAAGGTACAGATCAAGCCACAAGTCGGGTCTCTCAAGCAGGGAAGTCTCGATCTGCCTACGATTCGCGGGACGATCCGCGTGGATTTCACCTCTGCGAAGAATGAATCGTTTGCATTAAACGTCCACCTGCCCGCGAACGTCAAAGCCATGGTCTGGCTGCCCCGACTGGATAGCACGAGTCGCAATGTCCTGATGGACGGCAAGCAAGTCACAGGGACCCTCAAGGGTGAATTTGTGGTGCTCGACGACGTCGGTTCCGGACATCACCACTTCGAGCGAAGGATGCAGTGATTGCTGGCGGGAGAAAAATGCCAAGAGTGGGTATTAGGGGATGGATCATGCGAAAAACAGCTATACGCAATTCTGTGATTCTTATCGCTTTTTTGCTGAGCGCATCCGGCGTTGGATATAGCCGGGATTCCGACTCGGCGCGCCCCGTACCCGAGGTTCGAGGTTTCTTTGGCAGTCTACCGCAGAAATTTCAGCATTACGACGTCATTTTGAAGCCCGACAAGGACGAAGCCGAGTGGTGGGCGGGCGCGCCTTCCGTCGTCCGAGA
>CAYZAH010000758.1:0-2743 GCA_964475805.1 uncultured Pirellulales bacterium
TGCATCCGCCCGGCGACCTGACTCCATTTGACCGACGGCTTGGAATTCTCAATTGCAATATCTAAAACACGTCTGGTTACGTCCATCAATCTGCGTTTTTCCGAAGAGACTTCACCCACGGCGATAGTTACCGCGGCGTCCCCACAGTAGCCATTGAGCCTTACACCGAAATCTACACTCAGGATATCGCCGTTGCGAAGCATTGTTTTCTTCGAAGGAATCCCATGGACAACCTGCTCATTAACGGAAGCACAAATAGCCCCCGGAAACGGCGTACTTGAGACGGGACTACGGACTCCCTTGAACAACGCCTCCGCCCCAGCTTCCACGGTCATCTGCAGAGCCACCCTGTCCAGCCACGCCGTGGTCACACCCGGCTCGGCTATCTCCCCTAATTTTGAAAGAACGTTCGCTACAACAGCGCCTGCTCGGCGCATCAATTCAATCTCTCTTCGGCTGCGAAGCGTGATAGCCATCTACTCTTGCGTCTCGTCGTACCTGCCTCGTGATTCGTCGTCAACTCAGATCCAGTATTCTATGCTTCGCAGAGCGAATCCAGTGTTGTAAATATCAAAGCGGCAACCTCGCCGGCATCTTTGTTGGCATCGAAATCGTGCACCAGGCCCTTGTCCCTGTAGTAACCGACCAGCGGTTCCGTCAACTCGTGGTAGGTTTCCAGCCGTTTTGCCACGACCTCCGGCCTGTCGTCAGGCCGCTGAACAAGCTCGGTGCCGTCGTTATCGCACACACCCTCAGTCTTTGGCTTTATGTTCCTGATATGGTAAACGGCCCCACATTGAGGACAGCTCCTCCGCCCGGTCATCCGGTCTTCGATAATTCGATCATCAACCTCAAGATTTAGCACCGCATCGATCTTTTGCTTCTTGGCCTCCAGCGCCTTGTCCAGGGCGACAGCCTGGTTCACCGTCCTGGGAAACCCGTCCAGGATATAACCCGCCGACGGAGCTTTCTGGATCGCATTAGCCATCATCTCAATGATAATCTCGTCCGGCACAAGCGCCCCGGAATCCATATAGCTTTGCGCCTTCCTGCCCAATTCAGTCCCTTCCGACCTTTCCTGGCGCAGGATGTCCCCGCTGGACAGATGAAGCAATCCGTACCGCGAGACAAGGCTCTTGCACTGCGTTCCTTTGCCGGCTCCAGGGGCACCTAACAGGACGACTCTCATGAATACGCTCCCTTGATTCTACCGGACCCGCTGAAGCCTTCGTAACTTCGCATCAGCAGGTTCGCTTCTATTTTCTGTACGAGGTCCAACGACACACTCACCACGATCAGTAACCCCGTGCCGCCCAAGAATGCCGTCACTTGGAAAGGAATATCCAACCATTGTGCTATGACGGACGGCACAACGGCAATGATCGCCAGAAACGCGCCGCCAAAGTACGTGATTCGGGTCATCACCGTCTCCAGGTAATCCGCCGTTCTACGTCCCGGCCGAAGCCCCGGAATGAAACTCCCCGAATCCCGCAAGTTCTTGGCCATCTCCTTCGGCTGAAACTGTACTGTAACCCAGAAATACGCGAAGAGGAATATCAGGAGCATGTACAAAACGTTGTACGTGTACGAGCGATAGGCAAACGCATCGTTCAGCGTCAGCAAAAATCCCGATTCAGGAAACCGTTTCGCCAACTGATCGATGATAATCGGCGGGAACATCATGAAGCTCGACGCGAAGATAATCGGCATGACGCCGCCGTGATTCACGCGGAGCGGCAGGTAATGCCGCTGGCCCCCATACATCCGCCGGCCTCGCATCTGTTTGGCCTGCTGAATGGGTATCCGGCGCTGGCCTTGAGTGATAAGTATCGCCCCGGCGACAACAAAAACAAACGCAAACACCAGAAACAGGATCTTGCCCGGGCCGTACCGGCCGGGCGACGTGACGATGGCAAAGTCCGTCTTTGTCCAAACGTCATAGATGGCCCACGGCATTCTGGAGACAATCCCTGCCATGATGATCAGACTGATACCGTTGCCGATCCCGTACTCGTCGATTTGCTCACCGAGCCACATCAGGAAGATCGTCCCGGCCGTCATACCGAAGACACCCATGAATAAGGCCCGACGTGCCATGCCCGCATATACAAGCTGATAGCCTCCCAGCAGTTTCATATACATCATCGCCTGAATAATGCATATCAAAACCGTCAGATAACGAGTGTATTCCTGAATCTTCTTGTATCCCGTCTGGCCCTCCTGACGCAGCTTCTTCAAAGAGGGAATAACCTCACCCAACAACATCAGAATAATTGACGCGGTGATATACGGCATAATTCCTAAGGCAAACAAGCTACTGCGGCTCAGCGTTCCGCCCGTGAACATCTGCATATACTCGGCCGCCCTGCCCAACGGTGTATTCGACTGGGTCGTCACCCCGGCAGCGTGGTAGTCGAAACCGGGAACCGGGATGTGGAACCCAACCCTGTAGATCATCAGTAACGCTACGGTAAAGACGATCTTGTTCCGCAGATCCTGGACTTTGAATATGTTAGCGACTGTTCCAAGCATATATCATTTCCCGTCTTGCGTGACCTGCATTACTGGTCCCATTCGGGTAACGCAATAAACCATCAGACCACGTTGACCATGCCGCCGGAGGCCGTAATCTTCTGTTCGGCAGCCTTACTGAATTTGTGAGCGGTCACCTCAAGCTTCTTGGTCAGGTCTCCATTGCCGAGGATCTTGACCCTGCTTTTCGCGCTGTCAATCAGCCCGGCGT
>CAYZAH010000759.1:0-2742 GCA_964475805.1 uncultured Pirellulales bacterium
GCATCGAGCACGACCTGGAAACTATCCGTCGTCCCGGACTCGGAAACCTGCGTACCGCCCTCACTCTCGGTCACCGTGAAACCCGGCGTATCCGCAGCACCGTAGGTGCCCTGACGAATCTCGTCAATTTCCGAGACGCTCAGCACGCGGTTGAAGATCACGACGTGGTCGAGATTGCCGTCCAACGCAAACAAGCTGCTGTTCTGGCTGAGGCGGAAGGCACCCGTCGCGATGTTCAACTGGTCGCCTTCATTCCAGTTTCCGCTGTCCGTGTCATATCCGGTCTGATCCGAACCCACAACCTCGTCCGCTTCGCGATCATAGACATGGATGCGGTAGGCCCCCGTGTCGTCACCGTCATAACTGACTGCCACGAAGTACCAGCGGCCCGCGACCAGCGATGAACCGTGGGTGTACCAGTTATGGATCGTCCCTCCGGGACAAAGGAACAGGCTCATTTGATTAGCGCCGTATTGTTGATAGAGTCGAATGATCCAGCCGTAGGCGGAGCTACTTTCCCCCTTGCCTATGCAGGTCTGATTACTTCCGACGCTGTTGAAGTAGACATTGAAACAGACCGTGAAGCTGCGATGTGCAGGAGTCTCGTATTTGGCCGGGAAGCCAATATCGAGGTCCCCGTCGGTCACCTGCATATAGTCGCCGGACGAACGATTAAATTCCGCACTGGCCGAACCTTCGATGCAATTGCCCGTATCCTGATCGACGTTGTGGTTCGTCAGGTCATTGCCGCCGGTAGAGTCTTCGAGAAAATGGCTCGGCTCAAAGTCCCAGACAGCAATGCAGGAGCTGTCATCGAAAAGACCGCTGCCGACCGTATCATCGTCCACAGTGGTTACATGAATAGTCTGATCCACAACGTCATCGAACCGGTCATCCGATTCGGTATCGTCAATCGACAGGGTGATCACCGTGGCCCGATCACCATCCACCAGGTCATCGTCCTGTCCAGTCACCGTGACCGTCTGAGGCGTATCCCAGTTGGCCGGGGTGAAGATCAGAGTCGGTACATCGGTGATGGCTTCACCCGGATCACTGACCACAACGTTGATGACAACATTCGAGTCCGGCTCCGTGTCCAGCACGACCTGGAAGGTATCGCCGGTCCCGGATTCGGAGACTCGCGTGGCCCCACCACTCTCGGTCACCGTGAAGCCTGGCGCTTCGACGCCATGACCGTAGATGCCCTGACGAATCTCGTCAATCTCCGAGACGCTCAGTGCCCGATCGAAAACGACGAATTCATCGATATTGCCGTCCACCGCAAACAACTCGCTATTCCAGCTCATGCGGAAGTAGGCGTTCCCGAGGTGCATATCGCCCAGAGTGCCCGTCTTGTCCGTGCCCAGGATCGTCCCGGCCGTATCGTCCCAGATGTGAATCAGGACGCTGTAGTCACTGTTGTCGTAGGTCACGCCAACGTGATACCAGTGATTGACCTGTATGGTCCCACTGTGTTCCAACAAGTTGTAATTCGATCCGTTGGCCGAAACATTCAAACGCATGTAGTTACCGGCATCGATGCTGAAGATGTACTGCCGGTTGCCGTCTGTGCGGACCTTGGAGAAGATATCCTGGCTGATCCCCACGGTCCTCACCTGAACCCAGAAGCAGAAGGTAAAGCTCTTGCTCGTCCCATCCGATTTGCCCGGGAAACGTGAATCCATGACGGACTCTTCCAGCCGCATCTGGTCGGCGCCAGAGTGTGTAGATCGGGCGCTGGACGAACCGACCTTGTAGACCGACTCGTCCACCCCCATGCCTTGGTTGATCAACGTGTTTGAGCCTTTCTGATCGGTGGTCAGAGCATCCGGCTCAAAGTCCCAGACGGCGATGCAGGAGCTGTCGTTGGAAAAGTCGTTGCCGACCGTATCATCATCCGTCGTTATGACTTGCACGAGGTGATCGGCCACAAAGTCGAAGGCATCATCCGACTGGGCCTCATCCACCGAGAGAGTGATGCTCGTCGTCTGATCGCCATCGACCAAAGCGTCATCCTGCCCCGTCACCATCACCGTCTGAGGCATGTTCCAATTGGCCAGAGTAAAGGTCAGACTTGATAGATCGGTCGTGACCTCGCCCGGATCGCCACTCGTTACTGCAATGACCACCTCCGATTCCGGCTGAGCCGTCAAAAACACATCGAAACTATCCGCAGTTCCAGATTCATCGACCTCCGTATCGCCCTCGCTCTCGGTCACCGTGAAACCGGCGACATCATCGTCCGCCGTGCGTACACTGACCGTCTGATCGGCCAGAGGATCGAAGTAATCATTCGATTGGGCGTCATCCACCGACAGCGTGATCAGGGTGGCCTGATCCCCGTCGATCAGGTCGTCATCCACCCCGGTCACTGTGACCGTTTGGGGAACATCCCAGTCGGCCGGGGTGAAGATCAAACTCGATAGATCGGTCGTGGCTTCGCCCGGATCATCGACGAGAACGTCAATAACGACATTCGAATCCGGCTCGGTGTCCAGCACGACCTGGAAGCTGTCCGTTGTTCCGGACTCGGAAACCTGCGTACTACCCTCACTCTCGCTCACCGTGAAGCCGGCGATATCATCGTCCGTCGTGGTTACACTGACCACTTGGTTGGTCAGAGGATCGAAATAATCGTCCGATTGAGCGTCATCTACCGACAGAGTGATCATCGTCGTCTGATCGCCATCGACTACGTCATCGTCCTGGCCGGTCACCACTACCGTCTGAGGTATGTTCCAG
>CAYZAH010000760.1:0-2735 GCA_964475805.1 uncultured Pirellulales bacterium
TTATTACATGCAGGGCAAATAAGCCTTCTATCGTATGTAAGTGCATTCTGCATAAGATTTTACGTATCTGTTTGGCGCGTTGGTGGATCAGTTCGAAGTTACAGGTAGAAGTTGATGGATGAGTCGAGGACGTTGATCGGCAGGCAAGCAGATGATGCGCGAGAGAAACGACAGGGTGTCCACCGCCCGTTTGGTCAGGGTGGCAAAGACACTACCAAGAATCTCTTGCGCATGTCCGCCAGCGGCTGTTCGATTGCCGCCAAAGACCTTGCGGTTAACCACCAGAGGTCGAACCGCTTGTTCCGCCGGCCAGTTCGTCGCTTCGATGTCCGGATCGTAAAGAAACGTCAGGATCTCCTCACGATGTCCAACCAAATGCTTTTGAAGCTTGTGATTGCCGGGGTGCGAAAGCTTGCCTTCCAGCAAACGGTCGAGCCGCTTTTCCAATCGGCCGCGCGCCACGGCCAATCCGTGTGGACTGATGACGCCCTCATCACGCCGGTCCCGGAGAGCCAACGCATCGCCCAGAAATTCCAAGACCTTCCGTGGGAATCGAACCGCGCCGCGCGTGGTTCGCTCCAGCAATGCATCGGCTCGCCGCAGCAGGTGTTCGAGACATTGTTGGTGCGTGGCCTTTTTGAAGAAATCATAGGGCGACCAGCCGTCGTGACCCATGCGTCCGTCGTAGTCCGCTCCCAGAACCGCCTCGGGCACGTCATGACCCCGGCTGGGACGAATCACACACAGCGTGGCGGTCGGCGTGACAAACACCCACAGCCACTGCAACAGCCCGGCGATCTTCCAGCCGGTTTCGTCCGGATAGACAATGTCACTGCGCCGTACGATTTGCTGAATCGCCTCATAGGCCGGTTCATGACGTTCGGCGACACGAAGAACCACCTGGGCGGCTCCGCCCCGGCTCACCGAGATTCCAAAAGCGTCGTCCAAGAGGCCCTGGATGTCGCCGTAACTGAGTCCGTACTTGTCCTTCATCATCGCGATCAGGGCTTGCAGGTCCGGACCCAACTGCGACGCGGCGGCCCCGAGGGCATTCGAGGTTTGCCGAGCGTCCCGCGGCTGGATCCGCCGACCACAGCAGCCACATCGCCCCACGTGAATATCGAACCGACGCACAAGGGGGCGGCGGGGAATCTCGACTTGAAATTGTTGATCGATATGGTCTTCTTCGGTCGGCCCACCACAGTCGGGACATTGATCGGGCAACGGCACATCGATGATCTCATCCGGCTTTTGTTCGGGAAGCGGACGATGGGCCTTCGGACCGTAGTTGTCACCCGGCTTGCGGCCGGGCTTTTTAGGATCCTGTTTCGGGGTCCTCTTGGAGAATGGAGCCGCTTGCCGCTTTTGGGCCCGTGTGGCCTTTTCCAGGAGTTGCTCCAATTGCGCCACGCGTTGCTCGCGTTCAGCGACCTGTCGTTCGAGCCGGGCACAATTGGGACATCGCATCGTTGGATTTGTGTCACCAGCCATAATACCAATATCGGCAAAATGGTGGCCTAAACATAAGGATTATAAGACGCTAAACAGATACGAAAAGCCTTTACACGTATTATACCCATTTGTGAAAAAAATCAATTTAGAACGTCCGGTCGCCGGATTTTTCGCATTTATTAAAAGTAGGCCAACGCATTCGAAAAGCCGGTTTTTCAACAAAAAATGGTCATAGACAACGCTGCACATCGTGTGCGGCCTGAGTACAAACAAGTTTTAGAAAGGGCAGAAAAATGAAAAAAACAATCTCACTCATATTGATTTTAATACTGTTCTTGATAGTGGACGCATCGCGAGCGGATTACACCTTCGGCACTGTGACGAATCTGGGGCCAACGATCAATTTTGAAGACGGGGCTGCTAGCGTAGAAGTTACGGCCGACGGTCTTGAGCTATATTGTGCCGCCACTCGGTCAGCAGGTGGGTATGGCGAGGCCGACCTCTATGTGGCGACGCGATTAACAAACGAGGATGACTGGGGAACTCCGGTCAATTTGGGGCCGACCGTTAACAGCTCAGCCTGGGATGCTGAGCCGAGTATCTCTGCCGATGGTCTATCGCTCTATTTTGATTCCGGACGATTGGGTGGGTATGGCGAACAAGACATTTACGTGACGACGCGACCGACGAAAGACGATCCATGGGGCACGCCGGTTAATCTGGGGCCACCTGTGAATACATCGGTTTTTGATTCTGAGCCGTATATCACAGCCGATGATCTGCAGTTGTACTTTGTCTCCTATCGGGCTGGCGGTTATAGCGAAGCCGATATATATGTAACGACGCGGCCAACCAAAGATGATCCGTGGGGTGAACCAATTAACCTTGGGCCTATCATCAACACATCAGGATATGAAGGGACACCCTATCTTTCATCTGACGGCTTAACGCTCTTCCATTATGGATTTAATCGGCCGGGTCACCTATATAATGTCGACATTTGGATGGCGAGACGACCCACAAAGGATGATGACTGGACGAGTTCGGTCAAACTCGGCCCGGAAGTGAACAGCCCAGCCACCGACACGAATCCGTGTATCTCACCCGATGGCTCGATCTTGTACTTCCAGTCCTGGCGTACCGGCGGTTTGGGGGGGATTTGCGATCTGTGGCAGGTTTCCATCGATCCGGTAGTTGACCTCAACAGCGATGGAATTGTCGATTCCGCCGACATGTGTATCATCGTGGACCACTGGAATACAGATGATCCCTTATGCGACATC
>CAYZAH010000761.1:0-2731 GCA_964475805.1 uncultured Pirellulales bacterium
CCCGGCCCGGCCTGGCCGAGCGAATGGCCCGGACCATCGGCGAGTTGCACCAGTATGCGAAGACTCTCGATGACGTTCAGCAATTAGTGAGCGAGCTGGCCAAAGACGAGCGAAATCATTTGACCGTGATGAAGTTCGCCGATATCGGCTTGGTCTTTAGCAAGTACTTGGAGTTCATCGAGGACGACTTTCTCGATCCTGATGAGCAGTTGATCCGTGCGTGCCGGGCCGTCGCGAAGTCACCTCTTGTCAGGGGCGCGAAGCTATGGATTGACGGCTTCGCAGGCTTCACGACGAGCGAGCTTGCCGTTCTGGCGGAGTTGCTCAAAGTGGCGGACGAGGCGCATATCGCACTTTGTCTGGACCCGTCGAAGATCGACGTGGCGAATCCGAAGCAGGAAATGCTGGACGCCGCCGGCCTGTTCTATCCCACGGAGCGAACGTACGGCACTCTTTTCGAGGTCGTCAAGAAGAGCAAGCTGGCGATGGCTTCACCGGTCATTCTCGATGAGGTGGTTCGGTTCGCTCACTGTCCGCAACTTGCTCATATCGAACGCGAAATCTTCATGCTGGACGCGCCGCGCTTCCCGGCGGCGGGCAATATTCACGTCGCATCGGCTCCGGATGAGCGTGCAGAAGTTCGGTTCGTTGTCCGGCGGATACTTCAGTTGGTGCGGGAAAAGGGTTTTCGATATCGTGACATCGCTGTGATCGCCTCGGACCTCGACCGGTATGAGCATTACATCAGGGCGTATTTCGACGACTATGACGTGCCGTTCTTCATTGACAAGCGGCGTCCTCTGAGTCACCACCCGGTTGTTCAGCTTGCTTCTTCAGCCTTGCGCATCGTGACCAGCGGTTTTTCGCATGGCGAAATCTTCGTTTATCTCAAAACCGATCTCGTTCCCGTCAAACGCCACGACGCGGACTTGTTAGAGAATTATTGTCTGGCCTTTGGTATCTCCGCCGGCGACTGGCAGGCGGACAAAGACTGGCATTTTGCAGGTGGCGAAAATGAGAAGTTTGATGAGCGGCGGATTAACCGAATTCGCATGAAGATCATCCGGCCCTTGCTGGAACTCCGGGACCGGCTTTGTCCGACTGGTGACGCGACGAAAACTCTCACCGCTGAGCAACTCACGCAAGCTGTTTTCAGTTTCCTCGATGATTTGGAAGTCCGTAAAACCATCGGCCGCTGGATTGAAGAAGCTGTTGAGAGAAATGATCGGGCGACCGCTGAGGAGCATCAGCAGTTTTTCAGCCGGTTCGTGGACATATTCGACGAGCTTGCCGTTGTCTTTGCTGGCCACGCCATGACTGCGGAGGATTATCTCGCGATCCTCAACTCCGCTTTCTCTCAAATGACGCTGGCTTTCATCCCTCCGACGTTGGACCAGGTTCTGATCGGTTCCATCGAGCGTAGCCGGCATCCCGATTTGAGAGTCGTCTTCCTGATCGGCGCCACACAAAGGCAATTCCCTATCCCGCTTGTCCGCGATAGTATATTGACCGATGACGACCGCGACACGGCCGAGGCGGCGGATTTTTTACTGGCGCCCGGAGCGAGTCAGAACCTTGCCGAGCGCCAGTACCTGGCCTATATTGCGTTCACCCGGCCGTCGGAATTCTTGTATGTGACGTATCCATCGGTGGATGAGAAAGGTTCGGCTGTCCCTCGCTCTCAGTTTGTAAGCGATCTCGAATCGTTGTTCGATGATCTCAGCGAAGAATCTATCGCGGACGAGCCGATTCGGATCCAGCAGGTTCACCACGAGGCGGAGTTTGCGGACGTGCTTTGCAGCCGGCTTGGTAGAGATAGCTTCGCGCCGCAAGCCCCCGATGAAAACGGGGATAATGAACTGCTGAACGAGATATGTTCCGATGAGCAACTCTCACAATTGGGTCGTCACGTTCGGGCGGCTGTAGATTATGACAATCATGCTCGGTTGAACCCCGACGTGGTGGAGGAGCTTTTCGGCCGGCGGATACAAAGCTCGGCAACGAGATTGAGCACCTTTGCTGCCTGTCCCTATCAGCATTTTGCCCGATATGTGCTCGAATTGAGAGAGCGAGAGGAATTCAAGTTCGAGCCGATGGACCTGGGCGCTTTCTATCATCGCGTTCTGGATGCCTTGGTGAAGCGGCTTGACGCGGAAGAAAGAGACTTTGCAACCATTGATGATGGCGAGCTTCTGGGACTCCTTCGTGAAGAAATAGAGAGGGTTGTTAAGGAAGATTCCTTCATATCGAATTTCGTCAGCCGGCGCGGCTACAATGAGTTTATCATTCATTCCGCCGGCGAGATTCTTGAAGATTGCGTTTTGGCGATTGCCCAAATGGTGCGGGCCGGTAGTTTCCGGCCGAAGCTGTCTGAAGTAGCGTTCGGGTACGTCAAAGATGCTCGTCAGACGCTCGGCTCTTGCGAGTTTGGATTGGGAGAGAATCGCGTTCTGTCCCTGAACGGCAAGATCGACCGTCTGGATGTTGCTCACGTTGACGGCAGGGAAATTGCCGTTGTTTTCGATTACAAGCGAAGGGACACCTCTTTCAACTGGTCGAAGTTTTACCACGGTCTGGACATGCAGCTTCCGATTTATATGTTAGCTGTTCGCAAGACACTTGCGGCGGGGATGGACAAGGTAGCCGGAGCTTTCTACATACCGATTGAAGTCAGCCTGAAAAGAGCCACGCTCCTCGAAGTGGCGGACGAAACGGGCCGTTTTGACCGCAA
>CAYZAH010000762.1:0-2730 GCA_964475805.1 uncultured Pirellulales bacterium
TCGTGGCCGCGAAGAACGGCGGCGTGGTAGGCCAACAACTGTAGCGGTACAGCGGTGAGCATCGGTTGCAAGTACTCCGGTGCATCGGGAATTGTGATCAGGTGGTCGGACCGGCCGAGGACGGAGGTGATGTGTTCGTCGCCCTCGGTGGCGACGACGATAATCGTGCCGCCCCGTGCGCGAACCTCGGCAATGTTGCCCATGATTTTGTCGTATTGCGGCCCGGCGGTGGCGATGAAGACGGCCGGCACACCGTCGGCGATCAGGGCGATCGGTCCGTGCTTCATCTCGGCGGCGGGCAAACCCTCGGCGTGGATATAGCTAATCTCTTTGAGCTTCAAAGCCCCTTCGAGGGCCACCGGGTAATTGAAACCGCGACCTAAGAACAGCCAGTTGTCCCGGTCGATATTCGATGCAGCGATGTCCCTGATGTGGTTGGATAGTGATAGAATCGTGTCGATCTTATCCGGTATCTGGGCCAGCTCGTCGATATGCCTTTCGACCTGGCTGCTGCTTATGTGCCTGCGCCTGCCTAACTCGATGGCTAACATGGTCAGGACCGCGACCTGGCACGTGAACGCCTTCGTGCTCGCGACGCCGATCTCCGGCCCCGCGTGCAGATAGATTCCCGCGTCCGTTGCCCGTGCGATAGCCGAGCCGACAACGTTGACGATACCGAGCACCGTGGCGCCGCGCTCTTTCGCTTCCTCCACGGCGGCGAACGTGTCCAGCGTCTCGCCTGACTGGCTGATGGCGATCACGACAGTGCGATCCTCGATGATCGGATTGCGATAGCGGAATTCGCTGGCGTATTCGGTCTCAGCCGGGATGCGCGCCAAGTGTTCGAACAAAAACTCGCCGACGAGGCCCGCGTGGTAAGCGGTTCCGCATGCGGTCAGGACCAGACGTCTGGTTCGCGTCAATTCACGCAGGTACGGAGCTATGCCGCCCAGCTTGATTCTTTTGTTGTTCAGGTCGAGGCGACCGCCCATGCATGTCGCCAGGGCCTTGGGCTGCTCGAAGATTTCCTTGAGCATGTGGTGCTCGAAAGCGCCAAGCTCGATCTGCTCCAACGAGAATTCGATTTGCTTGAGGTCCTTGCTGACGGTGACATTATCGATCGTCTTCGTATGAAATCCTGCCGGCGTCACGGTCACCATTTCGTTGTCGGCCAGGTAGATCGCCTGGGTCGTGTGCTCGACGATGGCGGCGGCGTCCGAGGCGAGAATATATTCGCTGTCCCCGACGCCAAGGATCAACGGGCTGCCCTTTTTGGCTCCGATAAGCATGTCCGGGCAGTCGGAGCAGACGATTGCCAAACCGAACGTACCGTGCAACTCCCGAAGCGCGCGCTGGACGGCCCACTCGAATCTGTTCTGCCCGCCACGCGGCGGGTATTCCTCGTCCTCACTGCGTTTCGCGTAGAAATAGCCGATCAACGCCGCGATAACCTCCGTATCGGTCTCACTGACGAATTCGATTCCCTCACTTTGCAGCCAGGTCTTGAGCGTGCCGTAGTTCTCAATGATGCCGTTATGTACGACGGCGATCTTTCCCGAGTCGTCCTCATGCGGATGGGCGTTGACCGTGTTTGGTTTGCCGTGCGTGGCCCAGCGAGTATGGCCAATGCCGATGATATCAGCAGCGTCGGGCGGGTCCAGAATCCTCTCTAAAGCGGCGATTCTGCCGCTGGTCTTCTTGATCCTTATCGGGCCTGTGCCCAGCAGCGCGACGCCGGCCGAGTCGTAGCCTCGATACTCCAGGCGCTTCAAGCCCTCGACCAGAATCGGCTGGGCCGGTTTCTTACCCAGGTATGCCACGATGCCACACATTTGCACCTTCTCCAAAGAAACAACAGAATCCTTTAGTATTTTCTACTCCATCGGCAATTAACAGTGCCGTCATCATACAAAATCCCGCGTCTGGGCCGAAGCACGTTTCCACGGCTTCCGCTGTTAGGACCCGGATATCAGCCGATTCCTCATAAGGATTAAGGAATTCACGTATTGTCGAGACTTCTCAGTTCTGTTAGAAGCTACGTTCAGTAGGGTGGTACATGGTCGTGAAATCCGTCGGCGATTCAGGTTTTGCTTGTATAGAAACAATCTCATGTGATGGCTTTCTTGAATACGCTGACGAATGGTTATCAGCCGGACTCGCTATGGAGGGTGTGGTCCGAGGGACGATGAAGCCGGCGAACGGAACGGAATCCGCAGGTTCCAGCTTTTGAGGCGAACAGACGCGCAGAAGTTGGATCTGTTAGCTGTCTTTCTACAGTGGGGTGGCACTGGCAAGGAATCCTTGAAAAGTGCCACCTTTCCTCTACTTATCCCCAAGTTCAGTTGTGATAGGCAACTTTACCGATGGTACGTCTCAGATTGCCATTTGACGAGAGGCGGGAAAATCTGTTTAATCTGCGCCATGATTGTGGTCATAGATTACAGCGTCGGAAACGTCAAGAGCGTTTGCAATGCCTTCGAGCATATCGGCTGTGAGGCGAAGCTCAGTTGCGCGCCTGAGGACATCGAGGCCGCCGAGGGAATCGTCTTGCCTGGTGTGGCGGCTTTTGGCTACGCCGTCAGCGCTCTGGGCTCAACAGCGGAACTGGTCCGCCGGGCCGCCCTGAGCGGCAAGCCGATGCTGGGTATCTGCGTGGGTTACCAGATGCTCTTCGAGGAGAGCAGCGAGTACGGCCGGCACAAGGGCCTCGGTCTGATCGGTGGCTCTGTC
>CAYZAH010000763.1:0-2726 GCA_964475805.1 uncultured Pirellulales bacterium
CCACAGACCGCTGTCAGGGTGCAGCCGGGCCACCTGCGCCAGGCCGAGACCGCTCGATGCCATCATGAGCATAATCGCTCCCCGATAAGCATCGAGCGAAACAAGCCGCTCAGGCCGCACACTGCCAGCAATATCGCGATTACTATTGTCTATGGTTTGGATCCTATTCACATAGTTGGCCCGGGAGCAGTCTCAAAATGAGGACGTCATCAAAAGAAAATGCACCCATTCTATAACTTCTATTTTTCCAGCCACAAAGACACAAAGGCACGAAGGTTTCCGCATATTGGTTCTTCGCGCCTTTGTGCCTTTGTCGCTCTTACTTGATTTCTTGGCCTACACGAGCGGGTCGCAACCCGTGGGGATGCCACGGAAGACGCCAGGGCCCGGTCTCATGTCTTCCTGCTTGGGCACGAGATCCTGCTTGCTGGCTTTGAGCAACCAATTCCAGCTAAAGGCCCTGCCCGTATAAGCGGCGGTTCTGGCGCCGATGGCGGTCAGCGTGCTTTCGGCAATTCGCTGGCCTTCGTTGAGCACGTTACCGCTACGAATGCTTTTGATCAGGTCGATGTGCTCCTGGTCCATCCCGTTGACGCGTTTACCGCTATACTTCCATGAGTTTTCGCCAACGATGCTATCGTTACAGTTGCTCGTGCCTTTCGTGCCCACGATTTTCTCGCTGTTGCCGTCGAAGTTGCTTGGACTGTGGCCGCTGAAGCTCAGGCAACGGGCGCCGTTAGCGTACTCCAGTTCGGCGTAGATGTGGTCCCAGATGTTGCCGTTATACTTTTCCCAGTTTTGCTCGCTGCCGTTGTTGAACTTGCGGCAGGTGTCCTTGGCCGCATTGACCTGGTTTTCGTAATAGCTTCGCCAGCCCCGGCCGCCCACGGCGGTAAACTTCGCGGGCGGGCCGTCGAAGCACCAGTTCATCACGTCGATGTTGTGGATGTGCTGTTCGCAAATCTGGTCGCCGGAGAGCCAGGCGAAGTGGTACCAGTTATGGCACTGCCACTCCAGCTCGCTCATACCTTCCTGATAGCCTCGATACCAGATGCCGCCGCCGTACCAGTAGCACTGGCCGCCCACGAGGTCGCCGATTTGCCCGTCGTGGATGCGCTTCATCAACGCCACGCGGTTGAGCTCGTGCCGACGCTGGGTGCCGCAGACGATGGCCAGTCCTTTTTCCTTGGCCAGTTTCGAGGCTTCCATCACGCCGCGGCAGCCGGCCACGTCGGTGGCTACGGGTTTCTCGGTGAAAACGTGCTTTCCCGCTTTGATCGCGGCCATCATCTGTCGGCTGCGAAAGGCCGGGGCCGTCGCCATCAGCAACAGGTCCGCCTCGCATTGGGCTATCTTCTCGTGGCAGTCGAAGCCCCAGAACAGGTGGTCGTCGTCGACCTTCACGCGATCCTTATATTTATCTTCTCTCGAAATCCTGTCCCGGGTTCTGCGAACCTGGCTCTCGAACAGGTCGGCCAGGGCGATGAGCTCGATTCCGGGATCGGCATTCAGGTTCTGGCGCAGGGCGCCGTTGCCCCGTCCACCACAGCCGAGCAAACCGATTTTGATTTTACCGGAGCCCTGGGCGTGGACCAGATGCGCCATCGAGCCGGTCGCCGCCGCTGCGCCGGCGACCGCGATGGTACCCTTATTGGATTTATCTTTTTCTGACGCTGTCATGTTATGAATCTCCTTGGTTTCAGAAATAATCGGAAATCAAAAATCGCACATTAAGTTGCCGGTTAGCCCCGTCTTCTTCCACGCTGGGGCCGTACCCAGCCGGGCATTTGATACTGACCCGGAATCGCGAATGGCTCCAGCGGTCTCGAATCGCTCAGCTTCATATCCTCCGGCGGCAAATTGTCCAACGTGCACCGGCTCATGAACCATGACGTTTTGAACTGTTGACGCGAATACGCTGACTCCCGGCCCATGATCGCACACATCGTGCTCTCGGTGACTCGCTTGCCTTCGTTGAGCGGATTGCCGCTGCGGATGCTCTTGATCAGATCGGTGTGCTCTACGACGTATGGATTGGGATTCGGCCCCTCGTACTTCCAGGCATTCTCGCCCTCGATGGTGCCGGCACAGTTGCTGACGCCCTTAGTGCCGACCACGCGCTCGCTCACATTGTCGGTCGTGCCTTTGATTTGGCGGCACATGCTGATCGTTCGCACGTCGCCGGGATAGAAGAACTCAACGCCGAAGTGATCGAAGATGTTGCCGTACTGAGGCTCGACGCGGTATTGCCGGCCGCCCTGGCCGCGCACCTGCTCGGGAAGATCATTGAACGCCCAGTTGATCACGTCGATGTTGTGCACGTGCTGCTCGACGATATGGTCGCCCGAGAGCCATCCCGTGAACAGCCAGTTGCGAATCTGCCACTCCACGTCGGAGTACTTGCCGCTCTTGTAGTTGTCCCAGTTATGTTTGGCGCGGTCCACCCAGAGCGCTCCCATGTTCCAGTAGCACTGGGCGGAGACGATTTCGCCGATGGCACCGTCGTTGATGCGTTTCATCGTCTCGACGTATTTCGGCTCGTGACGCCGCTGCGTGCCGGCGACGACCGCCAGGCCCTTCTCGGCGGCCTTCTGAGAAGCTTCGAGCATTACCTTGAGGCCGGCCGGGCATGTCGCCACGGGCTTCTCGATAAAGACGTTCTTACCGCGATTGACTGCTTCGGTGAATTGAACGGGCTTGAATCCGGGTGGCGTCGCGATAATGAC
>CAYZAH010000764.1:0-2724 GCA_964475805.1 uncultured Pirellulales bacterium
GCACCCCTTCCTTTGCGGAGTACATGACCGAAAAGGCGAAAGAGATCCTGGGCGCAGGCGTGGACAGCCTGAACATCGAGGCCATCGTCTGCGGAGGGGAACCCGGGGCGGGCATCCCGGAGGTTCGCAGGAAGATCGAGGGCGCCTTCCAGGCGAAGCTCTTCGACATGGGCGCGGGCCTGGGCTGTTCCTGCGACCACCCGGAATACCAGGGGATGCACTGGCTCGGCGACGACCTGGCGATGATGGAACTGGTCAACCAGGACACCCACGAGCCCGTGCCGCTGGAGGACGGGGCCACCGGCATGGCGGTCTTCAGCACCCTGGCCGGGACGAACCTGCTCGGGTTCCGCCAGACCCTGGGCGACATCATGGAGGTGACCACGTCCCCCTGCCCGTGCGGGCAGACCGGGTTCCGGTACAAGGTGATCGGCCGCACGGACGACATGCTCAAGATCAAGGGGGTGATGATCTACCCGCCGGCCGTCGAGGGGGTCGTCAACCGGTTCGTTCCGAGAGTGACCGGTGAGTTCCGGATCGTACTGGACGAGCCCCCGCCCAGGGTGGTGCCGCCCCTGAAGCTCAGGATCGAGTACGGGGAAGGGACGAAAGAGGAAGAACGGGAGGCCCTCGCCGAGGAGATCACTGAGGAGATGCACCGGTGCATCAAGATCCGGCCGAAGATCACCTGGATTCCGCCCAAGACCCTCGAACGTTTCGTAAAGAAAAAGAAACTGCTCGAAAAGGCGTACGAGACGAAGCGATAGCAGGAACAAATTTCCACGACAGGAGGCAACCATGACGGAATTGGCGGAACTCTTCACCCCGATCACCTTCAGGAACTGCACGGTCAGGAACCGGATCATGATCTCCGGCCACATCAACATGCTGGCCAGCCACGAGGGTATGCCCAACGAGCGGGAACTCCGTTACCACGAGGCCCGGGCGAAGGGCGGTTACGGTCTCATCGTGATGGGGGCTACGGCGGTCAACCCGCACTCCTGGATCATCCCGGAAGGCGTAAAGGGCTGGACCGACGAAATCATCCCCTGGTACCTGCGGTACAGCGAGGCGGTCCACGCCCATGGGGCCAAGTTGATGGTCCAGGCCTGGCACAACGGACATCAGAGCTGCGGTTTTTGGTCCGGGGTGAACTCCCAGTGTGCGTCCCAGATTCCGTCGGCCGGACAGGGAGAAGTCCCGGCCGCGATGGACGAGGATGACATCCGGCAGGCGATCCGGGACTACGCGGACTTCGCCGTTCGCTGCCAGAAGGGAGGGCTGGACGGCGTGGAGATTCACTGCGCCCATGGATACCTGCCCCAGCAGTTTCTCTCCCCCTATTCCAACATCCGCAAGGACAAGTACGGGGGCAGCCTGGAGAATCGGATGCGGTTCAGCATGGAGATCATCGACGCGATGCGCGATGCGGTCGGGGAGGATTTCGTCCTGGGGCTTCGCATCATCGGCGACGAAATGATTCGCGTGGGGCTCACCCTGGACGACATGAAGGAGATCGCACCGATCTGGGCCCAGACCGGAAAGATCGACTACCTCAACGTCTCGGGCGGCACGTACCGTTCGGTGGCGCCCTTTGTCGGGCCCATGATGCTCCCGCCCCGGTCTTTCGTCTACCTGGCGGCCGAGATCAAGCAGGTGGTGGACATCCCGGTGATCGCCGCCGTTCGGATCAACGAGCCCTCCATGGCCAGCGACATCATCAAGAACAACGAGGCGGACATGGTGGTCATGACCCGCGCGTCGATCTGCGACCCGGAGATGCCGAACAAGGCAAAGGAGGGCCGACTGGACGATGTGCGGCTCTGTATCGCCTGCAACGAAGGGTGCTGGGAGCGCGCCGAGAAGCACTCCGCCATCACCTGCATGCAGAACCCGGAGACAGGCCGGGAAGGCCTCTTCAAGCTCGAGCCCACCGCAAACCCGAAGAAGGTCGTGGTCATCGGCGGCGGCCCGGCAGGCATGAAGGCGGCGGCAGCGGCCAAGGAAAGGGGTCACGACGTCACCCTCTACGAGAAGTCCTCCGAGCTCGGCGGGTCGATTCGGATCGCGGCCAAGGTGCCGGCCCGCGAGGAGTGGAACCAGTGCATCCGTTTCCTGGAGCACGAACTCGAGCGGCTGGGGGTCAAAGTCCTCATGAACACGGAAGCCACGCCTGAGAAGGTGCTGGCGGAACACCCGGACGTGGTGATCGTTGCGTCCGGTTCCACCACCATCGAGAGCACGGAGCCGGACGTGGTGGGGCCGGATGCGGCCATCGTGGTCGAGCAGGGGATGCAGGTGGTCACCGCCGAGGATGTGATCGAGGGCAAGGCTGAGACGGGCCGGAAGGTGGTGATCGCGGATTTCCAGAACTACATGAAGGGGCTGATTACGGCCGAGGTCCTCGCGGACCAGGGGAAAGACGTGACCCTTGTCATGCCCCTGGGTTACCGGGTCTTCGGAGCCACCCCGTACGACATGGACAACCCCACCCACGCGATTCAGGTGATGAACCTGACCGCGAAAGGGGTGAAGCGGATCCGGGACTTCGAGGTGAAACAGGCCGTTCCGGGCAGGGTGACCATTCGCAATGTCCTGACGGAACAGGAAGAGGACCTGGAGGCCGACACCCTGGTGACGAGCTACTGGCGCGCCTCGGACACCCGTCTGTATGATGAGCTCAAGGGCAAGGTGACGGAGATCCACAAGGTGGGCGACTGCCTC
>CAYZAH010000765.1:0-2721 GCA_964475805.1 uncultured Pirellulales bacterium
CGGTCAACACCACAGCCAGAAAAACAACTACATGCGTCATTCTTTTGTACATAACAATCCTCCTTCAAATAGGATATCTAATGGCAGTTCAATACTTGCGATGTGTATACGCCTTCCCCCCAATGTGATGCTTTTCGATATGGCACCACCTCCTTTCTCCAGAACCTGCCCGTGCCCGCCGATCACGACCGATCAGTGGCGAGCGATTGAACACCTGGTTGCTGAACGACCGATGTCATTCGCCTCAAGTTAGTCTACTATAACGAATCGACCCACGTTCTGTCAAGAGAAAACCCCAGACCTCGCGCGATCAGGTGTGCGTATGTGTTTGACGATATTGTATTTAGGTCATATACAGGTGCGCGACCTGCCTATCCCGTCTTGCCGGCAAAGCAGCGGGGCCTGCACCAAATCGCTCGGCACAGGCCCCGACATAACTGACAATCTTGGTCTTCTAACGGCAATCTTGTCACGGTCGAACCAGCCGGATATCGTCGACGTAAATCGTTCCCGTACCGCCCACCGCGGGCACGCCGGACATAGTGCCCAGACCAATCCCGAGCGTGTTTACGTTGCTCAGGTCGATGCCTTGATTGGAGAAGGTGCTTAGCGGGATGCGCCACTGTTTCCAGCCGCCGGAGGTGGCCGCATCAGGATTGTCGTTGGCCTCCACCGCGGGGCCGCCGGCGCTGTTGGAGATTGCGACGTACAAAGGCTCGGCTGCGTTAGCTGAACTGCCGCGAACCCACAGCGACAGTTCCTCGACGCCCGCCACCGTCCAATCGCGCATCGTTGATAACGTCAGCGTTGCTTCCGAGTTCGTCACGATACCTGTATTGTCGTAGAACAGTGGCATAGATTGCGAGCCACCGTGGACAATCGTCTGCTCGGCATACGGAGGCATCAGGTAACCAACCTGGGCACCGTTGTCCGCGAGGCCGAAGCCGTCGATCCACGTTTGCCAGATAGCCTGGCCGGCAGCGTCGTCGTCGGTATAGCTCTCGAAGTCCTCGACAAGCAGGTAGTTCCCGACTGTGAAGGTCCAGACGGGGCCTTTGATCGTATTGTCCGCGTAGACCTCGTCCACGCGCCAATAGTACGTGGCGTTTGCATCAAGGAATCCGGGGTCATAGGTCTCAGATCCCAGAGTTCTGGAGCCTACGTACTCGGGCGAGCCGGCGTCGGCGCTGCGCACCGCCTCCTTGTCCAGCCCGAAGTAGACCTGGTGTGACGTGGCGTTGGTTGCCGCCGTCCAGCTCAGGGTCGTAGCCATCGCCAAGTCGGTCGCGTCGTTGGCCGGCTGCGGGTTGCCCACCGCACCGGGCGTCGTGAAGGTCCACACGTCACCTTTGTACGTACCGAGACCGTCAAATTCATCCACACGCCAGTAATAGACCTTCTCCTCTTCAAGCTGAGCGAGTTTGTAGCTTGTCGTTCCTATAGGAATGCCTTCCGTCGCGTTGGCCACTGCATCGTAGTCGTCGCCGAAGAATACCGTATGCAGCTTAGCGCCGAAACCCTTCGTCCAGGTGAGTGTCACGCTTGTGGCCGCAACTTCGCCCCCGTCAGCCGGACTCGGAGTGTAGGCTGTCTTGGGCGGAATAGAGAAGTTCCAGATTGGGCCTTTCCACGGGCTGTTCGGATCGACGTCGTTCACCTCGTCGATTCGCCAATAGTACGTCGTACCCGGCACGAGACCTTCGGGATAGGCGTATCCCGGGAAACCGGCCACATAGAACGCCGAGGTCTGGTTACCTCTGAAGACATCGGACTCGGGCGTCGCTTCGTTCACGCTGTCGAGGTCATCGCCAAGATACACGTTGTGCGAGACCGCCGAATCGCCCGCCGACCACCTCAGCGTGACCCATGTGTCCGGGTGCACAGTGCCGTCGGCCGGATCGGGTCTGAAAGCATACGGATAGGTTAAACCGCCACCCTCCATAACAGACCGAATCCGTTCTGCGGGAAGAACCTCACTGAAAATGCGGACATCATCCATGAGTCCCATGAATGTCCTGCCCTCAGCGGAATGGCTGGCGCCGATAATGACCGGGGCATCTACGTTCGGGCCGATGCCGGTGGGCTGCGGACCTTCCAAGTCTTCGCCGTTAAAATAGCCCGTGGCGTTCGTGCCATCAAAAACGAGAGCGTTATGACACCATTCATTTTGAGGGATCACGTGAAGAACGGCTTGTGTAGCGCCCTGATACGCAAGATGGAGTCTGTTAACCCGCGCCGGGTCGCTATGGCCTCCTTTGACCTCAATCTGGAACATTGCCGTATCGGCGCCCCACACGTTGGACTTTGTACAAAAGTGCTGGATGCTCTGAGTTCCGTCCCAACGACACCAAAAAGTGATGGTAAACGTTCCCGTTCCACCGGTTGGGTCGAAGACACCACAGTAGGCTCCCTGGGTTTGACTGAAATCGAGCGCTCCGCCGAAACCTGCCGGGCCTAATCCCCATTCGGGTGTTCCGTGTATCGTACCGTGGTTGTCATTCCCGGAACTGTCGTTGATAGTAAGCCCGGATCCTTCGTCCATTCTCCACCAGCCCAGGAGTTCCGCTCGTGCCACGTTCGTCGATATCAAACCTATCACTATAACAAACGGGACCAAGAAGACTGATTTCCTACGCATGATGATTTTCCTGACAAGATCAATTTGAGTTGTCATCGAATATCACTCTCTTAATCATGGCCGAATCAGCCGGATGTCATCGA
>CAYZAH010000766.1:0-2719 GCA_964475805.1 uncultured Pirellulales bacterium
TCTCAAGCATCTTGTTCTGGACTTCTCCACTGTCAGGTTCACGTCCAAGCTCTTCTTCCAAATCATTGAAAATATCATCCCAAGACATTTTTCTGCTCCTTTCGTCCTTCAATTCGGAAATTCTTGCCTGTCGCCCTGTATTCTATCTTGCCGGCTTCTATATATGTCAGGCACCTTGCGAGCCGAAGGTAACGTGTTTCTTCAGAGTATTTCGTGCAGCGGGACGATGCGACTCCGCGTTTCTTGCTTGGACGATTTGAATAGAGAACGAGAATAACAACGGCTGGTAAGTGGATTTGAGCCGACGAACGCCGGTTTGCGCGCAAATACCTCGGACCCGTTGGTTGTCCGCACTTTCGAGTCGAGCAACCACCGACAGGGTTGTCAGCGATGTTTTTCAAGCATCGGGGCCGGCCGCGTGGACCGGCCCCGTCCTTAGCTTAGCGTCTCACGGCCGGTATAGCCGGATATCGTCAATGTACATCGTCCCTGTACCGCCCGCCTCCGGCATACCAGACTTGCTGCCCAGGCCGATTGCGAGCTTGTTCACGTTGGTCAGGTTGATGCCTTGATCAGCGAAGGCCTGTAGCGGAACACGCCACTGTGTCCATGAGCGGGCCGCCGTCGCGTCTGGATCATCGTTGGCGACGATAGCAGGCGCCCCGGCGCTGTTCGAGATCGCTACGTAGAGCGGCTCGGCCGCGTTGCCCGAACTACCCCGGAACCACAGCGACAATGTTCCGACGCCTTCCGTCGTCCAGTCGCGAGGCGCCGTCAACGTTAGCTCGGCCTCTGAATTCGTGACCGGGGCCGTATTGTCGTAAACCAGCGGCATGGACTGGCTGCCGCCGTGAACAATCGTCTGCTCGCAATACGGAGGAATCAAGTAGCCCACTTGCGCGCCATTGTCGGCGACGCCGAAGCCGTCAATCCACGTTTGCCAAATGGCCTGGCCTGCTACGTCATCGTCGGTATAACTCTCGAAGTCGTCCACCATCAGGAAGTCGGCGGTCGTGAAGCTCCAGACCGGACCTTTGACGGTACCTGCATTGGTGACGGCGTCCACGCGCCAGTAGTACAAGGCATGCCACGCGAGTTTGCCCGGATCGAGGCTCTCCGATCCAAGAGCGGGATTGCCTTTGTATTCCGGCGAGCTGGCATCGGCGGCGCGTACGGTCTCCTTATCCAGACCGAGATAGACCTGGTGCGAAGTGGCGTTCGTCGCCGCTGTCCAGGTGAGGGTCGTGGTCATTGCCACGTCGGCGGCCCCATTGGCCGGCTGGGGATTGCCCACGGCGCCCGGGGTCGTGAAGGTCCAGACGTCGCCCTTGTATGTGCCGGCGCCATCAAATTCATCGACCCGCCAATAGTACACCTTCTCTGCTTCAAGCGGGCCGGGATCATACGTTGCCAGACCCACCGGCATTCCTGCGGTTGAATTGCTCACTTCGTCGTAGTCATCACCTAAATAGATCGTGTGCTACTTAGCCCCCAAGCCCGGCGTCCAGGTCAGAGTCACACTCGTGTCTGAAACCGCTGCGTCATCTGCCGGGTTCGGATTGTAGGCCGTCTTGGGCGGAATCGAGAAGCTCCACACGTCTCCTTTCCACGGACTGTTGGGATCGGCGTCATTGACCTCGTCGACGCGCCAATAGTAGGTTGTCCCCGGAACCAGACCTTCGGGATAAGCATAGCCGGGGAAGCCGGCAACGTAGAACGTCTCGGCTTGGTTGCCCCGGAACAGTTCGGTGTCGCGCGTGGCGTTGTCCACGTCATCAAGATTGTCACCCAGATACACATCGTGCGAGACCGCAAGGTCTCCGGCTTCCCAGCTAAGGTTGACCCACGTGTCGGCGGCGACGGCGCCGTCGGCCGGATCCGGACCGAAGGCCTTCACTCGCTTCTGGCCGCCAATCATGTACTTGACCGCGTTCAAGAATATTTTGATGCCGTCGTCATTGAGGTTCAATGAGCCGGCTGCCTGGCCGCCCCCGCCCCCGGCAAGAAACAGCATTCTCTTCTCTGCGGGTATCTGACCGCATCCGTCATAAAACTCTACATCAGGAGCCCACTCAGCGATCCATACAGCTTGGTCGTCTTCCCTTTGTGCGATCAACGTTCCGTTTCCGACCTTGTTGGTGAGAATAAAAGAGTTCTGGCCGCTGTCCACGGTCTCATCAATGACGTCCACCAGGCCGTTAACGGGTTTTACCCCTTCAAACACCGGGTGGCCGTTATCCACCACCTCCATCATTGCTTCAGGAGCAAATTCATCTATGGCCGTGTCGTCTATCCACAACCAACGATTGTTCCTGCACCAGTACGCGGTCATCATGATCAGCGGCGTAGGAACAGAGTTCCACTGTGTGACCTCCGTCGCATCCGTGGCGTAATTACCGCTGTTGCTGTTGCGGCTTCCAATAATCAGGTCCGCCGACGCAAGCGTCGCCAGCTTGTCGGCGTCCAGGGTCGCCCATTCGCCCGGCCTAAAATCAACCGTGTACCCCGCGTCCTCCAGAAGGTCTATCCAGCCTTGGTCGTAGTAGACGGAGTCGGCGTTCGCGTTCGTCTCCGAGACCCAGACGATGGTTTTAGCGTGGCCCGATCCTCCAAGTAAAAGAATGAGCGTCCCGAACAGGTAAAGTGTCTTTCTGAACATAATAATCCTCCTTCAAAAGGGTTAATATGAAACTACTCGATTGGTCTTTGCTCTAAACGA
>CAYZAH010000767.1:0-2712 GCA_964475805.1 uncultured Pirellulales bacterium
GGGTGAGCCTGTATAATTGTCTTCATGGCAAGACCAAAGCGGATAGCATTGGGCGGCTACGTTTAATGCCTGAGTATCCCGACATCACGATCTATATCGAAGCCCTGGAACAACGCATCGGCCGAAAGGTACTCCAGTCAGTACGAATACAAAGCCCGTTTTTATTATGCACGGTCAACCCTACTGTTGATACATTCGTCGGCAGTAGGGTTGTCGCTATCGAACGGATGGGCAAGCGCATTGTCATTGCCTTCGAGAATAATAAGAAACAAACGCAGTGGATGGTCTTGCACTTGATGATTGCCGGTCGACTTCACTGGAGATCGGCAGAGCAGAAACCGCCGGGAAAGAATGCATTGATGATCCTTCAATTTGACAATGGGTTCTTATTTTTGACTGAGGCGGGAAGCAAGAAACGAGCCTCATTACACTTGTTCGATCATCCGGATGAACTCAGATCAATCGATCCTGGCGGCCTGGAAGTTCTGAATACCGATTTCGGTACGTTCAAGAATATTTTCACAGCATCCAACCATACTCTAAAACGAGCCTTGACCGATCCTCGCACCTTAAGTGGAATCGGGAATGCTTATTCTGATGAAATCCTGCACCGAGCCAGGCTGTCGCCGATCGCTATGACACAAAAGCTCAACGAAAAGGAATTAAAGCGGCTATACGACGCCATTCGAACGTCGCTTTTGGATTGGACACAAAGGCTGCGAGAGCACTATGGGGACAAATTTCCGGAAAAGGTCACGGCATTTCGTGAGGATATGGCAGTTCATGGACGCTATAATCAACCTTGCCCCGTGTGCGGGTCTGCGGTACAGAGGATTCGCTATGCAACGAATGAAACCAATTATTGCCCGACCTGTCAGACGGGAGGAAGAATCTTAGCAGATCGTGCGTTGTCCCGCTTGTTGAAGAAGGATTGGCCGCGAACGTTAGATGCTCTGGAAAGGATGTGATGATAGACATAGAGATTGGTTTCCTTGCTTAGGGAACGTAAGGGGGCCGCATCTTAAATATCAAATATCGGCTTGTTCAGAGTAACAGACACTTGATATATAGTCCCCGAAGTTGTAGACTTGCTCTCGGTTCTTTATTCCCGTTCAGCAGGGTATTTATGGCTTTTTTATGATAGGTGAGTTCTCATGACAAAAACGCATTTCTCGTTCGATCGTCGCAGTTTCCTTGCTCTTGGAGCGGGTTTCGTCGGAGCTAACGTGAGCGGCTTGAGCACGGCGAGTGCCGCCGAGAAGGGCACGGCCAACATCGTCACGCCCCCGGAGGGCAAACGGATCCTGCTTGCCTGCAAGTTAGGGATGATACCCAAGGAATTGGACGGCCGGAAGTTGTCGGTCGTGGAGCGCTTGCGGATGGCGGGTGAGGCCGGTTTCGACGGTGTGGATTTTGACCGGGCCGGGGAGTACACGCCGGAAGAGGCAAGGAGGGCCGTGCAGGAATCAGGCGTGTTCGTTCACAACGCGATCAATCACGCGCACTGGCAACAACGGCTCACAAGCGCCAAGGAGGAGGAGCGGGCGCAGGGTCGGGCGAATATCGAGCACTGCATCAGGGTTTCACATGCGGCCGGAGGCAGCGCCGTGCTGATCGTCATCGGCCGCGGAGGCGACGGACCGGCTGATGAGATAAAAGAGCGTGCCCGACAGGAAATCCGCAAGCTTCTGCCTCTGGCGGCTGCGTTGGGGCAAATGATCCTGATAGAGAACGTCTGGAATCAGATGATGTACGACCACGATGGCCAGCCGGACCAGAGTCCCCAACGATTCATTGATTTCGTCGATAGCTTCCAGAGCCCGTGGGTCGGTATGTACTACGATATCGGTAACCATTGGAAATATGCCCAGCCGGGCGAGTGGATCCGCGCGTTCGGCCACCGTTGTGTGAAGCTCGACGTCAAAGGCTTCAGCCGGGCGAAGAATAAGTTCGTCGATATTACCAGCGCCGATGATGACCTCCCGTGGGAGCAGGTCCGCAGAGCTCTCGATGATATCCATTTCACCGGGTGGGCTACAGCAGAGGTTGGCGGCGGTAACGTTGAACACCTGACACAGGTCCGCAAACAGATGCAGAAAGCTTTCGGCATTTGATCGAAAAAATAGGACTGACGAGAACACAAATCGGAGAAACCGGGGACAGCCGCGGATGGTGGTCTGTTAGGTGATAAGTCCCTTGAAATTAGCTTGGAAATCGAACCTAAAGTCTCTCAACGGAGCGGCGTTGGGACTGTTCCGAATAGTCTGGCCGATATACCAGGTGGAATCAAGTATAGTGCCCCCTGGAACTCCTCAGAACTTCCTTAATCTGAAGCCGGCTACGCCCAGACCGAGGATACCCAAAAGAACGGCGCCGGGCACTGGGACAACAGTAATTTCAAGGTCAAGACCAATGTAATTCGGAGTCTCGGCACCACTGCCATCAATCACAAATCGTACGACGTCTCCGGCAAGGACGTCCAGATCGAAATCCATGAGAGCGGGACTAGATCGGCTGTAGATATCGCCAACGTATACTGTGCCAGTATCCAGAACAACTGCATCGTCGCCCAAACCGTGATAGAGCGCCCAGGTATTCACGTGCTCGTCGGGGTCGCTACTATCAAAATCTCTAGCCGTCCACACGCCACCGTTCACGTGGATCGGCCCGTCCACCGGACTGGTCCAACGAATCTCAATGACAAAATAACTC
>CAYZAH010000768.1:0-2710 GCA_964475805.1 uncultured Pirellulales bacterium
AACCGGCTGGGTACCGTGTTATTGAGAGCGATCTTGAGCCCGAACATGACTACGTGGTGATTCTTCCCGTTGAACAGGTGAACACGCTCACCAACAAGCTCCACATCAAGATTCCCGAGCAGTCGATCACACCTTGTGACTACACCACGGTCGAAGCGCTGACGGAGTATATCCAGGTAATCACTGCTGGAGGCGGGAAAGTGCGACCCACCGAGCAACTCTCGTAGGGTTTCAGAGAACATCTCATCAAGAACGTTAGGAGAATAGAGACAAGAAGCGCATTGTCGATCCGCCTCTTGTCTCAATACCTGCCATGAAGTTCGGCCCTGTCAATCTATCAGTAGACGACAATCCGAGCGGCTTCTTGCCCGTGTGAATAATTGTTCGATGTATCGCCGTCCGAGATGTCCAGCATCACACCGATCCAGTATTCACCGCTGGCTGTGTACATCGGAATGGCCGGCGGCGTAGAGGCCGTGATATCCACGAACTCCTTGGGCCCGAAACTGTGTGTGAAATGACGTTGGCTAATCAGGATATCCGACGTCGATATATGGTCGTCTGTGGACAGATAAACACTGACGTTGACTCTTCCACTCCATGAAGCGAAGGAGTGGTTGTAGACGGTGTAAGACATGGAATCGAGCTGATCACCCGCGCGGACTGCCCCGGGGGAGACTTGTACCCCAAGACCGAGGAGATCCAAATGCGACGGAGTCATTTCATTGATGAGGTTTTCTATATCGATGCACTTGTCTTCTGTGATGATTGGGAAATAGGTTCGGTTACCGCTGCGGTGTGAGAAAATGGCAAACACATAGTGATTGTCTTCTGGATCGATCCAATAGGCTCCGCTGCCATTCTGGCCGCCAAAGCCTCGACGGTTGATGGAGACCAACGGATAGTCTATACTGTCAAACGTACCGTGCCAGTACAACATGTGCTCACCGTTATAAGGGGATTCGGCCGGGTAGCCCGGGTTATGGAATTCGGCCTGCAGGTAGAACGGCAAGTCGTTCGTACAGCCATACCCATACCAACCCGCCAAAGCCCCAATGGGTCTGTCCAGCCGGATGATTCCTATGTTGTCCTTCAGACGGCCGTATACGGTCCATCCCTCCCAGCACCACATAGCGATCGCCTGCGCATTCCCAAAGGGGCTTCTTCCAGCGTTGTAAGCCGGTATGACGACGACTTCACTGCTCCAATTTCCGCCGGGGCCCTCATGCAGAATGTGCCCGGCTGTCAGCACGTGGTACGCATCGATCAGAACCCCGGAAGCCACGTAGCGTCTCCCATGCCTTGTTATCCATATTTTGCAATTGGGACTTCCAGGCCAATCTTCCGGATTGAGGATCAAGCGAAGATCTGAAAAATTCATAAGATCGAATTGATTTTCAGGGGTTTGCAGCCCATCTTTTTCGCGCCCCGGCGTCCAGACCTCCAGCGGCATATCTTTCGGATCAAGATTCGTTTCCAGAATCGTCTCCTTGCCTGTTAGCACGTCGATCTCTACAACCCGGCCCGCAGGAACATCCGCCATGAGTTCGATGGTCTCGTCAGGTTCCGGAGCAGGTTCAGGTAGAAAAGACTCTACGTATTGGCAGAAATAGCTTTGGCACTGCGCTTCGGTTTGGTCTTCCGCAATGGCCTGTGCCCATAAGGCAGCGCCCGCGTACAGGACAATCAGAATTGCTGCGATCGTTGTGTTTTTGTGAGTTCTCATCGTGATTCTCCTTTCATTTTGTATTTTTGTTTTTCTTTACTGTTTGTGCCATTCTGCAGATGGCCATGAAGGTTGCCCGGGATTCGTTCGTGTCATGTTTTTCTAAGCTTGTTACGGAAAACGCCGGGAAATCTTGTCGAAGAATTGAAAAAAATCGTCAATTTCCTGAATATTTCGTTTACAATAGGATGTGATTTTCGAGGTGAACAGAGATACTTGAGCGCTCTTAACAGGAGGTTTTTTAGGTGGCGAACAGGTATGAAGAAACTTCCTACGGCGGTCAGAACTCGCGTTTTCAGACGACGGAATGGACGAAAATCCTGAAGTCCGGTCTCGGGGAGTCGATATTAGCTGAGCTCTACACGACGTATTGGCGGCCTGTCTACAAATACCTTCGGCGGAAAGGCTTCAGCAATGAAGAAGCCAAAGACCTGATTCAGGAGTTCTTCAGTGAGAAGGTGTTGGGGCAGCAACTGCTCCAGAGGGCCGACCGTACCAAGGGGAAGTTCAGGACCTTCCTGCTGACAGCCATAAGAAACTACGCCATCGATCTGCATCGCCGGAAACGAGAAACGCTGGGACTTGACGAAGACGTTGAACGACCGAGCGAGATCAGCTCCCCTGAATCGGACTTCGATCTTGCATGGGCGAAGGAACTGCTCCTGAAAGTCCTCGCTGAGCTTGAAACGGAGTGTCGAAACCACGGCAAGGAGGTGCATTGGGAGGTTTTTCAGTCCTGGCTTTTGGAGCCGGAACTGGCGGATGCAAAACAGGATATGAGTGCCATTTGCGTTAAATTCGGTGTAGATAGTCCCGATAGAGCCTACAACATGATTGCGAATACAAAGGGCCGTTTTCGAAAGATTCTCAGGCGTCACCTCAGCCTCCATGTGGACTCGGACGCGGAGATTGATGATGAGATCAGGCACTTTATTCAGATTTTTTCAAAAAAATATACTCAATGGCGAAGGAAGGTCGTTGGAA
>CAYZAH010000769.1:0-2686 GCA_964475805.1 uncultured Pirellulales bacterium
CCGCCTTGATAGCTTTGTCCAGGTATTCCGACCGCACGTCCGATCCGGCGTACGTCGAAGCCTCCGCATAAAAGGACGAAAGGGCTGCAAAGGCTTTCGGATTGGAGCTGAATTTTTCGACGAGCGCCGCATACTCCGGTTCGAGCAACTTAATCTTCTGCTTCAATTGCTCGAACCCGCTATCCTGAGCCAGCTTGAGTTTCAAGGACAATAGCTGCATGGATGCCTTCGGATCGGAGTCCGTGAGCTTTACGGCTTGTTCCAAAATTCCGAGCGCTTCCTGGTTGGCCTTGTCTCTTTCCTGAAAATTACCCTTAGCGGCAAAAATCTCACCCTTCGTAACCACCGCCCGTGCCAGGTAGGAATAGGCCGGAATACTATTCGGATCAAGCTCCTGGACCTTCTTCAAGTCCGCAACCGACTTCGCAAGCGACGCGTCCTTGTCTGTGACCATTCCCAGGCGGGTCATCTCAAGGGCGGCCCTGCCCCTGAGCAGGTACAAGTATGGCCCCAAACGCTGTGGGTCGTCCGAATCCTGTCTCATTTCGGGAACTTCGTATTTCGCTGTATCCTCCGCGAGCAGCCCGTTGCGCTCCGCCACGTCCAGGAGTTGCGACGCCTGCTCCTGTACTGTCTGCCATGCTCCTCGAGCACCGTTGTCGGCGATGATGTAAATATACTTCAAGCGGTTATATCGAGCCTTAACGTTTTCCGGATCCAGCTTGATGATCTGCTCCCAGCATCCCAAGACATAGTTCCATTCCTTGGTTTCGAGATACATGTCAGACATCTTGAAAAGCAACTCTATCCGGAGCGTATCACTATCGGCTGCGCTGTAGGCTTTGTGGAAAGCACGCTCGGCGCTCTTGTAGCTCTCTTGCTTCGCTTGCTCATTTGTCTCAGCGCGGGCCGCCTGCAAAGCCGCTTCTGCCTCCTTCATAGCCTCTTGCGGGTCCTGGCCTAACCGCAGAACAACCGCAATGGCGGCTATCATTACGATCAGGAAGACACCGGAACCGATGAGCGCAACCTTCTTGTTGAGCCTCCTTGTCGTCATAGGATGACCTCGCCATGTGTATTTCGTATGTATTTCAGCATAACACGCTTGGATTCTCTTAACCGGGCCAGTAACTTTGCTCGAGGATCGGCAAAATCACGGCTAAGAGCTTTTCGCTTGCCCCAATCGCCTCGTCTTTGCTCGGTGCGGTAGAGCCGGCGTTAAATACCAGCTCCACCTTGCAAAAATACGAATGCTTGCCGAAAAGGTTCTTATTCAGGGCTATACGAGCCTCTTCCCGGCCGCCCGCGTACTGCCCGTTGACCCTGAAGAAGTAGATATTAGGAATTCGGACGCTGCTCTGCCAGAGATTCGCCGACTTGGGTCCGAAAACAAGGTATTTGGCGGGAATACCCGCGTCAAGGTCCGTCCTGTCCTTAATGTGCAGCGTCACGTCCTCGGATCGGAGCCTCCGGTATCCGCCGCCCGTCCAGCATTCCTCCGGAACGTGTGGCACGCGGTCGGGAAGTGGATAGTAGGTGATAAACAGCAAGCATCGCTTGACGGGACTTGTCATTGGCTGCTCGGTATCTTCCAGGACCCATTGAATGTAGTCTTCCGTGCCCAGAGCTTTCAGGACTTCGACATTCGTGATCTTCAGTTTGGGCGGCACAACTCTGTAAGGCGTCAGATCAGCCTCATCCAGCAAGTCCAGGGACTTCTTCAAGGGCAAAGGCTCCTTCTTCAGGATAATCCCCAGATGCTTCATTGCGACTGACGTGCCCGCTCCCGCGCCGGCTAACACGAGCACGCAAATCACGAAGGCGGGCTGAAAATAGACGCTGATATTCTTTCTCATCCCGATCATCATGCGCCTCGCCTGCAAATCACAACGTCCCTGTGAATCGTTTCGGATTCGTCCATAAACAGATTCGACATGAACCATGCAAGAAAGCCGTATAGCCCAAATGCCAAAGGTAACATTGCCATGCCGAGCACGTCATGATAGATCCCCTGAGCATACTTTGGATCAACGAGGACATAGATGAAGCCGGTGATGGTGACACGGACCACGTTGCAAAATATGGCGATAGGAATGGTACTAACCAAAAGAACGATCCGTTGCCACAAAGCTCGTTCATGCAAGTACGCCATAGCCACTCCCAGAGCCACGAACGCCATGAGCAGCCTCATCCCGGAGCACGCCTCCGCCACGTCGAGCGCCGGCTCCAGGACCCTGCCTTTGTACACTACGTCTATTATGACGCCACTGGCGGTCGCGTCCAGCTTTGGCACGAGACTCAAAAGACCGCTCGCCACAAAGGCCGCCCACTCCCGCATCGGGATCGTCAACGCCTTGTAATATCGCTCGGGTAGCGGCACGGCGAACAGCAAGAAACCAATCGGAAGCCACGTATAGGCAATCAGAGACCATCCACCCAGCAGCAACACAACCGAGGCAAGCGTTGTCACGATGGAAATACGACAAAAGTACTCATACCCGGAAGGGCTGAATCTGTTGAGAACATAGAAGCCGATAGCTAAGATCAGGAACAACAAGCCGAGGTAGTTCGGTTTGGTTTGCAGACTTAAGATATAGTCTCTCTTCTGATTGACGAAATACAGGCTGAAGATGGGAATTAGAAATCCGTGCGACCAGTTCGCATCGGTCAGCCATCGGCCGACAAT
>CAYZAH010000770.1:0-2686 GCA_964475805.1 uncultured Pirellulales bacterium
TGAGGGCGCGCAACAGGGCGTAGAGCGCGACTCTGCCTTTCCAAAATGCGAACGCCCAGCGTACGCCGAAGAAACGGGCGAACTCACGTTGATATTCTTCGATGATTTGGTTCATTACCGACCCGTCACCTCGACATCAGGATAACCTCGGGCTTTTTCATTTTGCGTCCTCCGAGGATAGAGAATCTGACGAGGCCCCAGAGTGAGCCGAAGCCGTAGGCGAAATGTAGTATCGCGAAAACAATCGGCGCAAGGGGCGCGTATCGCCAGCCGGACTTTCGCCCAACGTCCAGGGCGCCTATCCCGAGCGCCAAAAAATACAGGATTGCTTCAACAGCTAATACGATCCAGAACAGTTTCCATGTGAGACCCGCCAATCCCAGTGAGAGCAAGGACAAGATAAAGAGCAGCGGGACCAATTGCCGTGGGCTGGCGGGCCTCTTGTGTTTCTGGAGCGTCCTGATGCGCCAGAAGCCGTACTGGAAATACTGCCGCCAGAGTTTGCCGAGCGATCCGCGCGAAAAATAGGTGCATTGAATGTCTTTGGACATCCATATCTTTCCGCCCTCTAGTGTTATTCTCAAGTTGAATTCATCGTCCTGATTCCGCACCAGTTCTTCGTCGAAAAAGCCGACCTTATCCACGACCCACTTATGATGCGTGCCAAAAGCAAGCGTGTCAACCCAGCCTTCGTGGTTGCCCAGCCTGAATCTCGCATTGCCCACGCCGACAGGAGATTGCATCGCCGAGGCAATCGCCCGGCCCATGTAACTATCTGCGGTCGTGTTGATGGAGCCGCCTGCGACCCAGGCGTCCGGATGCTCGCGCAGGCATTCGATGGATTTGGCGATGAAGTCGGTCGGAATCTCGGCGTGCCCGTCGATACGGGTAAAGAACTCGCCTCGCGCCGCTTTCAGGCCGATGTTCATTGCGGTCGGAACGATTCGCCGTGGATTGTCCAGCGTTTTTATCCGATGATCCGACGTGGATAATCCCCGGACGATCTCCCGCGTGCCATCCTCACTCATCCCGTCCACGACAATAACCTCCACCTTTTCTACGGGATAATCGTTATTCAGCACACTTCTGATCGCCCGCTCTATGAAGTCGGCTTCATTACGAACCGGCATGATGATACTGACGAAAGGCGGATTCGGATCTCGGCTATCGTATTGCGTATGTCGTGTTGCGTCGTGCGTTGGATGGCCCTTTAGTCTCTGGATGATTTGACAACGTCTAACAGGACGCTTTCGAAGCGGTCGGCTAATTTTTCTCGGGCGAATTCGCGCTCGGCCAGCGTGCGGGCGTTCTCGCCCATCCGGCGGCATAGCTCCGGATTAGCGGCAAGCTCTTCCAGTGCATCCGCCAACTCTCGCGGGTGATTGGGATCGAGGCATCGGCCGCAATGGTTGTTCTCTATCGTCTCGCCTAACCAGCCCGGGACGTTGATGAGCACGGGCTTGCCCGCGGCTAAGGCGTCAAACATCTTGTTGGGCGACCAGGTGTTCTCTTTGGTTGCTCGGAAAATCGTCATGCACGCCTGGCACGCGGCGACGATCCGGGCGACCTCGTCCTTATCCGTCGGGCCGCTGAAAATGACGTTCCTCAGTTTGTATTTGCGCGCCAGGTTCTCCAATTCGTGTTTCTTCCCGCCACCCCCAAGAAGCATGAGGGCGATGTGGTCTTTGCCCCGCTCGGATAAAATTCGAGCCGCTTCAATGGCATACTCAAGTCCGTTGGCCAAGCCTATGGCCCCGAAATAGATCGCTGTGAATTGTCCATTTAGTCCCAGACGTTGTCGTGCAATCGAACCATCCAGGTCCGGCTTGAACAAGTCCAGGTCGCTGCCGTTCGGAATCACGGTGACCTTCCCGGCGGGGACGCCGGCGCGGACGATCCCTTCTTTCATGCCGGGTGACAGCGCCACGATATGGTCTGCCCCGGCATATACCTTCTTTGCCATGCCTTTGAGCCACCGTATCGCCAAAGGATTCTTCAGCGCTCCGACGTTGACCAGCGCCTCGGGCCAGAGGTCTCGAACTTCAAAAACGAATGGAACGCTGAAGTGCCTGCTCAGGGCCAGACCCGCCAAGCCGATCGTCAGCGGCGTGTGCGTGGCAAAGACGATATCCGGTTTCGGCAGTCTCTTGCCGACGCGAGCAGCCAGCCACGCGAACTGATAGAACTTGAGCATTCGTTGCCAGCCGCTCAGGTTCGTACCGACGTTCGGATCATTGTAGGCCGCGGCAATCGCCACCACGTGAATGCCGTCGGCCTCGAACTCGGCGTACTGCTTTCCGTTCGGCACGGTGAACTCCCGATTGGCGAGGCCCGAGGTCATCATCGTGACATGGTGACCTTTACTCACGAGATGCCGGGCAAACTCATACGAGCGCGTACCCGTACTTCCGTTTCGCGTCGCAAAGTACTGATGGAGATAGAGTATGTTGATTCCCATCTACTTTGTTCCGTCGCTCAGTCCCGGTGGATGCCAGAAATCCGGCAGCGTATCGTCGGGTCGCACCCTGAACAGGAACGGCCACTGACGATACCAGTCCCGGCGTGCTTCGGGCGATAATAGCGCGGGGTCGTAAGGGAAGCAGCCTAAGTCCGGGGCCTTGCCTTCGGGCAGTGGGCGGTTGAAGAAATCCCGCTCGGGCGCATACTCGCGTGAGCCTTTTCCAAT
>CAYZAH010000771.1:0-2683 GCA_964475805.1 uncultured Pirellulales bacterium
GAGAAGCCGGACCATGTCCCCATGATCTTCTGGATCAACCCGGCTTGCTGGCACCACTATCCACGTGACATCCTGTTCGAGCTTATGGCTGAACATCCGCTTCTGTTTCCCGACTTCGACCCGGAGAATAACGCTCCGCCGGAGCTGGCTCCGTGGGAACGTGCGGGCACACCTTATACGGACACCTGGGGCTGCATCTGGGAGACAACCGATGACGGCATCACAGGTGCGGTGACACAACATCCGCTGAAGGACTGGGACGCCCTGCAAGATTTCACGCCGCCCGACCCCGCGAAAACAAACGGCATGGCGACTATCGACTGGTTCGTAATCAAAGACAAAATCCGTAAGGCCGAAGCAGAAGGTAAACATGGCGCGGGCAGCCTCGAGCATGGCCACGCCTTCCTGAGACTCAGCTATCTGCGCGGATACGAGAACCTCCTGCTCGATATGGCGGACGGTGACAAGAGGCTCCGGCGACTGATCGAGATGGTCGAAACCTTCAGCGTCGGCATCGTACAACGCTACGTCGAGTGCGGCGCGGCGATGATGCGCTACCCGGAGGACCTCGGCATGCAACTCGGCCCGATGCTCTCACCCCGACACTTCCAAACATACATTAAACCCATTTACGAGCACGTGATGGCCCCGGCGCGCGAGGCCGGCTGTCTTATCCACATGCACTCCGACGGTGACATTCGCGATCTGACCGGCGACCTTGTGGTCAGTGGCGTCGACGCCTTGAACCTGCAAGACCTCGTCAACGGAATCGACTGGATCGAAGCGAACCTCAAAAGCCGTATTTGCATCGACCTCGACATCGACCGCCAGCAGATCACGCGCTTCGGTACGCCGGAACAGATCGACGAGCTGATTCGCAAGGAAGTCCAGATGCTCGGCAGCCCCGAAGGCGGCCTGATGATGATCTACGGACTTTACCCCGGCGTCCCTCTCGAAAACACAAGAGCGATCATGAACGCGATGGAGAAGTACGCGACTTTCCATTCTTAGCACTTTGACAAAGGAGATCGAATATGAAGAAGCTTGGTGCAGCAATCATTGGTTGTGGCTGGGTGGCGGAAGAATACGTCAAGGCCTTCGAGCACGATGAGCGTTCCGAGGTCCGGACCCTGGTCAGCCGGAACCCCGCCAACGCCGAACGATACCGGGAGCGATATAACCTCAAATGCACGATTGAAACGGACGCCGCCAAGATGCTCCAGCAAAAGGACGTGGACATCGTCGCGGTATGCACGCCGCACAACGTGCACACGCAATACGTGGTCGCCGCGGCCGAGGCCGGCAAGCACGTCATCATCGAAAAGCCCCCGGCCCTGACGCCGGAGGACGTCGTCAAACAGCGCGACGCAGTCAAGAAAAACAAGGTCAAAACCGTCGTCAGCTTCGTGCTGCACTGGAATCCCCTGCTAATGACCATCGACCACCTCATCGAGCAAGGTGCTCTCGGCGACGTCTTCCTGGTGGAGGTCGATTACCTGCACCGAATCTGGGCCTTGAAATGGTACGGCAGCCTCGAACAGAGCGGCACGGCCCTGATGACCGCCGGCTGTCACGCCGTGGACGCCATGCGATGGTTCGGCCGCACCGACGTCGAGGAGGTCTCCGCCTACCAGACCAAGACGGGCAACCCCGCCGAGTACCCCGGCACGATCTCGATCAACCTCAAATTCAAAGACGGCAAGATCGGCCGGAGCACGACCACCTTCGACGCCAAGATGCCCTACCGCTTCAATATCGGCGTCTACGGCTCGGAAGGCACGCTCCGCAACAACGAACTGTACGCCCCGAAGCTCTTCCCCGGCCAGAACGACTTCATGAAGATCCCCTGCGCCCTGCCCGACAGCGGCGACGTCTCGCACCACCCGTTTCAGGGCGAAGTCTCGCATTTCCTTGACTGCATACTCGAAGACCGCCGTCCGTTCCCCGACCTGGACGACGCGGCCCGCACCTTGGCCGTCTGTTTCGCCGCCGACCGCTCCGCCGAGTCCGGCCGCCCCGTCCCCATCAGCGAATTCAAGGAACTACTCTGACCGGTGGTGACCGATGGATGAAGGACGAGGGACGATAGACGATTTGTCTATCGCCTTCAGCGCCGGGCGACCGATCTACCACTTTTGGGGGAAATTGGCTTCGTTTCGCAAACTAACCGCCGAGTTCGCAGAGAACGCCGAGATAAAAACGAGTCATTGCGAGGCCTGCAAGGCCGTGGCAATCCCTCTGGGTTTGCGTAAAAGACTGTCCAAATAAGTGAAAACATGACAAAAAATGTAAAAACATGTAAAAAACTGATATGACTTTGCACAAGTGTATGCGTTCTTGGCTCAACTTCGCCCTTAGAAGTTCCCACAGGCCCCACCTTCGCAGCGCGGTGGATTGGGTTTGTTTTGCCGATTACCCCGTCCGAGCGTGAGTGAACACGACCTCCACCGAAAGGAGTGGATTGGCTTTGATTTTTCAAATGGACAACGATGAGACACGGATTCACACCGGTTTACACAGTTTCCCGAACTTCGATATTCGACACTTGTCCGGCGGTCGTTTGACGGATTCAGTATTCGATATTCGTTATTCAATTCCCTGATATCCTGATGCGCGGGTTGCCTGATCCCCTTCGCGCCGTCCTCCGCCCCCCGCATCGAGAATCCAGCAGCGAGTGTCGAGC
>CAYZAH010000772.1:0-2682 GCA_964475805.1 uncultured Pirellulales bacterium
GAAAGTACCTCGACGCGGGCGGCAAGATTGTGTTCTACGGGGACATTCCCTTCTACAATCAGGGCAACCCCGGAGGCGTCGAGACCAACTGGGGCACCGGCGGCTCGACCGGCATTCTGGGCTTCAACGCAGCCGGCGGGGCCTGGGATTCCGGCAACACGGTAACTTTCACTGATGAGGGAATCGATTGGGGACTCACCGAGACGTGGGCCTCGGTTCGACCCGCGGCTCCCACCGCCGTTGACATTGTGCTGGCTGCCGACGATGCCGGGAACGCCGCCGCCTGGGTCAAGCACTTTGTGCCGGGCGACACGAGCCATGGATTTGTGCGGATATGGGACCGCGGTAACATATCCAGCACCGAAGACCTGATAAGAGTGGCGGAATACGGCCTGGGCGGTAATCCTTATCCTCGCAATCCGGACCCCGCGGACGGAGCGATGCATTCGGCCACCTGGGTGACGTTGTCATGGTACGCAGGCGATTTTGCCGTTTCGCACGACATATATTTGGGCGAGGATTCTGACGAGGTCGCCGCCGGCACCGGTGACACGTTCCGAGGCAGCCAGGGCGGCACGTTCTTTGTGGCGGGCTTCCCCGGATATCCGTATCCGGACGGCTTGGTTCCGGGTACGACTTACTATTGGCGAATCGTTGAGGTTAATGACGCCGATCCGAACAGTCCCTGGTCAGGTCCCGTCTGGAGCTTCTCGATTCCCCCCAAGACAGCTTACAAGCCGAATCCTGCGGATGGGGCCGGCTCCATCGGGCCGGACGACGTGACTCTGACGTGGACGCCGGGTTTCGGTGCCAAGCTACACACGGTGTATTTCGGCAACGATTTCGACACGGTGGACAATGCCAGCGGAGGCGCCCCCATGGGCATCACAACCTACAAGCCCGGTGCGCTTGCACAAGCCTCAGTTTATTACTGGCGGGTCGATGAGTTTGACGCCCTTGCGACGTACAAAGGCGACGTCTGGAGCTTTACGACGCCGGGCACCGTGGCGAATCCACAGCCGGTCTACGGTGCCAAGGACGTGGCGATGAACGTGACACTGACCTGGACGCCGGCCGACTCAGCCGCGTCTCACCAGGTCTACTTCGGCTCGGACAAAGCCGCTGTGCGGAACGCCGGCACCGGTTCGCCCGAGTACAAGGGCTCCAAGGCACTGGGAGCGGAGAGTCTCGATCCCGGGTTGCTTGAGCCGGACACCGAGTACTACTGGCGCGTGGACGAAGTTGACGGTCAAGGCAATACGGCGAAAGGGCCGGTCTGGATCTTCACGACGGGTGCTTTCCTTTTGGTGGACGACTTCGAGAGCTACACCGATGACGATGCCGCCGGTCAGGCCATCTGGCAAACGTGGATCGACGGCTTCGGCATCGCCGACAACGGCGCGCAGGTCGGCTACTTAATGCCTCCGTATGCGGAGCAGACGATTGTTCACAGCGGCTCCCAGTCCATGCCGCTTTTGTACACCAACGAAGCCGGCGTAACAAACTCGGAGGCGACGATGACCCTGACGGCGCCGCGGGATTGGACGCAGGCGAGCGTCGAGGAATTGTCTCTGTGGTTCCGGGGCAGTTCAGGAAATGCGATTGACCCGCTGTACGTCTCAATCGCGAATAGCACGGGCAGCCCTGCGGTGGTGGTCAACGACAACGCCGATGCGGCGGCAATTCGAACGTGGACACAATGGCGCATCCCGTTGCAGACGTTCGCCGACCGGGGAATCAATCTCAGCAACGTGAATACGATCGCGATTGGTGTGGGAAGCGAAGGCGGCACATCCGCCGGCGGCTCCGGGACGATGTACATTGACGACATCCGTCTGGATCTCCCCTGACAATCTGCGGGCAAGATAACGCCGGGTTTGTCGGATCGACAATTGAGTCGAGGTCAACTTGGGGCCTATACCGAGCTAATCGGTATAGGCCCCGTTTCTATTCGGATCAAACCGATATAGGCCGTAGGACTTCACTGGATTTCTCTTGACGCGGCTACAACTGGCTCGGTAGACTGCTTAGAGGCTTGACGTTATAGGACGAGGCAGGGGAGGCATGTTCAATCGCAAGCTTTGGTACTTTGCGTACACCCGCCTTTACTACACGTGGGAAGGGCAGGAAGGAGGTAAGGTCATGTCGTGTTGATTTGATCCGGCCGGATGCGGATCAAGTGCAGCAGAAATCAAGCCGAGATTATTGATCGATTGCTTTGGCGCGTGGCCAAAGTGCAATTATTCGGACCTCACATACAATGTAGGGAGAATGACTATGCTCAAGAGATTTGCTTGTCTGACCTTGTTCTTGTCGCTCGTCCTGGTCGCAGGACAGGCCCGGGGCGCATATCGGGCGGCCTATTGGGACAGCGACTATCCGACGCACTGGATAGGCGACGCCGATACGATCACCGTGCGGGACGCTCTCGAAGCCGCCGGCTATGAGATCCTCGATGCGGACCAGCTCAAGTCGTGGATGGACGCACGTATCGCTGATGGAGCGCCAAGTGTGGTGGTCTTCTGCAGGGACGTCGGGCCGGACACGGTCTGCGAGACCAATACGGCCACCTGCACTCTGCGAAAGTACCTCGACGCGGGTGGCAAGATCGTGTTCTACGGGGACATTCCCTTCTATAACCAGGGTAGTCCCGGAGGCGTCGAGACCAACTGGGGTACCGGT
>CAYZAH010000773.1:0-2680 GCA_964475805.1 uncultured Pirellulales bacterium
TCGCCAAAGGAAAGACGGCGACGCTAAGTGCCGCTTCCCGGCATTTCTGGTTGTCTCCCTCCTTAAGCTGATGGACGCTGGATTGATCGCCTTGCAGCATGTGAAAGCCGATAAGCAAGACGAGCAACCCCCCGGTGATTCGAAAGGCGGCTAAGGTGATGCCAAAAAGTCCGAAGATGAGCTTGCCTGCAACGGAGAATATCGTAATGATCAAAAACGCCAGCATCAGCGAGCGTAAGGCCACGGCCTTCGTCGTCTGTCGATCATCGCCGGTCGTGAGACTCAGGAAGATCGGAACATTCGCAATGGGGTTCATGATGGCAAAGAACCCGATAAATACGGTCGCGGTATGAGGCAACACGTTTTTCATTTTTTATCCCGTTCCTTTCGTAACACGACCTTGATACTCACGTGCTTGCCGACGAAGCTAACGCTTTCCGAAGAAATCTGTAATATCAAAGCAGAATGCAATTTGCTCATTTGCTTTAGTACGGACCGTTATTACATCGAAGCGCCTTCCCTTTTTTCCCGTAACTAATGCTTGTCTTTCTTTGAACCAGTCTTTATTCCTTTCCCCGAGTTTTCTCGATAAAAAGTAGTTTTCGGCTTGAATCCCTACGGTCGTATCGGGGGCATTGCGGATGATCACCGCTTCATCCATGGACAGACCGTCTCCGCCCTCGAATACAATACCCTCGTCTTCCTCAAAAATGTGATGGTCTATTTCGTGTGACATTTTTGTATCTGCCTCCTCGCGAATGTCTTTCGTGTTTCCTCTATCAAAAGTCCTTATGGACAGTTGCCCTTTCCTGCAAACGGCTCCAAGTCGTTCACAGGTGGCTATCCTCTAATTTCCCATCATTACGTGTCAATCGTAAATCGACAATCGAGAATCGTCAATGACAAAGGCTGTCCTTATGTGTCCGGGCCATTGTTAGATGTGCCCGATTCTGAGATCTCGATGAATCTCCTGCTGAGTACTCTATGCAACGTCTTGACGTAATGGAAATGGTAAATGATAGGCATCGTAATAAAGAACAAGAGCAGGTAGTACATATCGAACGCGACCTCGCTCCAATTCGTATGCGGACCGGTAATGAATTGCGCGATCACGTTTTGACAGATGAGCACCACCCAAATGAGACCGAATGCGTAGGGGAAGACGTCAGCATCCGGACCGCTCGGCCGGTAGCTGCGCAGCAGCCAAACGGCCGCGACGATCATGAGCATCGCCATAATCGGTCCGACGACCGCCCAGGCGGCGTTGTCCCACATCTGCTCATTCCCGCGGTAAATGTTGCCCCAGCCCTTAACCCCTCGTTCAATCGAAATCCCGAGGCCCAATATGAGACCGGTATAAGCGCCCCATTTTTCCAGAATCGGGCCATCGACGGACCACGCAGGATCGATACGCGGGCCTTTCTCATTGGCTTTTAGATAATACCCCACGCCGAATGCAATTGCGATGAGCGAACCCACGGCCGCGCATACGACGGGACCCCAGTCGGGCATGACTTCGGGCGCGATGTACCCGAGGGCCGCCACGTACACCACGTAAGTGAGCAGCCAGGTCCAGTCCGGCGTGCGCGCGTTCCTGCGCAGGGCGTCCGCTTCTTCGATTTGCTCCTCGGACATCCGCCGGTTGACGAGGAAATAGGCCACGCCGAAGGCGATGCCGATACTGATGCCGCCCGAGGTCTCCCAGCAGCGCCAGAAGTTGAAGTTGGCGCCGGGCCAGAGACGCCTGGCCCAGGACCAGTTCTGCAACAGCGACCAGCCGAGACCATTCACAAGACCGACCGTTGAAATGAGAGTGACGTTTTTCCAATCGCGGCGCACAACCTCGAAGAGCAGGAAGCCGAGATACAATCCCATTTGCTGCATGGCTTCGCGATTGTCGCGAATCATTTTCCAGAGGGCATGACCCCGAGCCGATGCGGCGTACTGGTCTTTCAAGCTGTCGTAAAGCGGGAGAAAGACGGTTGGATACCGGTCAAACAACACAACGCTCAGCAGATAGCACATGCCGATGCCAAAGGCCAGCCGCACTAACCATAGCCAGGGCGCCGTGCGTCGGCCGGACGCACACCATGCAAGCATGCAGGCGCCCATACCCGCCCACGGCACTCCGGCGATGAAGAGCCAGAGAAACCCGTAGGACCGATCGATAGTGACAAAGTTGTTGGATTGCGATTCGATATAAAGCCGGTTGTCCCAAAACGCCGGCCATTGCATCCAGCCGCGGTTGCCGGCGATGCCGAAACCGACGGTCATGGCGAGAATGATCCAGCCGGACGAGTAGCGACGGGTTTGTTTGCCCTGGGGTTCACGCGCAATGAACCACCACGCGGCGCCCAGCGTCACACCCGCAAAAATACACCCCGCTGAAGCACCGAAGCCGGAGCTTCCCCGGACCGCCCACGTCATGCCGCCGAGCGCCGCAAAGAGCAACGTCGGAAACAGAAGGTCGTGTGTCCAGCCGGATCGGCCGGTAATTGATAGGAGTTCTGATTTTTCAGCCATAGAGTGATGATACCCCTTGTATGAGGGCAATATCTACCATTCTTCAAAATGCACTACCTCGCTTAAAGGTCTCTTTGGAGGTTGAGCCGCGTTCCCATCAGGTATTCCGAAAGCAATCGCCCCAACTATCCTGGTATCTGTTGGTAGTTTCAATGCG
>CAYZAH010000774.1:0-703 GCA_964475805.1 uncultured Pirellulales bacterium
GAATCTGGTGGGCTGGTGGACGTTTGACGGTCATGGTCAGGATACGTCCGGCAACGGCCGTGACGCCGCGCTCAACGGCACGCCGAGCTTCGGACCCGGAGTCTACGGCGAGGCGCTGGAGTTCGACGGGGATGACTCTGTGAGTATAACGGATTACAAAGGCGTCCTGGGCACGAATCCCTGGAGCGTGACCGCCTGGATCAAGATATCGAATGTCGATGACCACAGGTGCGTTATTAGCTGGGGCACTCCCACCAACGGCGAGAGAATCGAACTGCGGCTCATGAGCGGCACCGGTATCTTGCGGGCCAATCACGGCGCTGGAAATGTAAATGCCAGTACCCCTTTGGCGGACGGTGCGTGGCACCACATAGCACTCACGTCGATAGAAGGCGCGTACTGTCAGTATCCGGACATGACCATCTATGTGGACGGTCAGGATGATACGGTTCCCTCCACGGATACGGATCCTATACTCGACATTGTTGCGGATGTCGATCTGGGGATAGGCTACCGCGCCACGCATAACGACAGGTATTGGGTCGGGTCGATTGATGAAGTCCGAATGTACGACAGGGTGCTGACGCAGCAGGAAGTTGAGCATATCATGAATGAAGGGGGCAAACCCTATCCCTATGCTTACGGTCCAAGCCCGGCCGACGGTGCCCTGGTGAACAACGACCTGGTCGCCTTCACCTGGAAC
>CAYZAH010000774.1:713-2680 GCA_964475805.1 uncultured Pirellulales bacterium
CGGTGCCCTTCACGAGAGCGCCTGGGTGAACCTGTCCTGGTCGGCGGGAGCTAAAGCCGCCTCGCACGATGTCTACATGGGTGAGAGATTTGAGGACGTCAATGACGCCACGCGCGACTCCGAAGTGTTTCGAGGCAACCAAACGGCGACGTTTTACGTGGCCGGCTTCCCCGGATTTCCTTATCCCGACGGTCTCGTGCCCGGCACGACGTACTATTGGCGGATAGACGAGATCAACGAGGCGGACCCGAACAGCCCCTGGAAAGGTTCGGTCTGGAGCTTCACTGTGCCGTCGAAAAAAGCCTACAATCCCAAGCCCACCAACGGTGTCGAATTCGTGGGCACCGACGTGGAGCTTAGCTGGACGACCGGTCTCGGTGCCGTCATGCACACCGTGTACTTCGGTACCAGCTTCGACGACGTGAACGAAGCTTCCACTGGTACGGTCGTGCCCGATCCGAAGTATTCTCCCGGCTCATTGGGATTCGATACCACATACTACTGGCGGGTTGATGAGTTTGACGGTTTCGTCACGCGCAGAGGTGACGTCTGGAGTTTCACGACCAAGCCTTCGATTGCCGTGAGCGATCCTAATCTCGTCTGCTGGTGGAAACTCGACGAGGGAGCGGGCGAGAACGTCATCGACTGGTCCGGCCATGGCCACGATGCGATTTTCGGCGGGCAGGTCGAATGGGCCGAGGGATACGATGGCTCCGCGCTGCGTTTTGTTGCCGAAGGGGACAGCGTTGTCTGCTCTCTGGACGACGCCACCGACTGGCCGGCGGGCACGGTGGCCTTATGGGTCAAAGCCGACAGCGTGGGACAAAACGAATACAGCAGCGTATTCAGCAGCAACAATCCGAATACCGCCGGTTTCCAGCTTGACGTGGATGGTGGAAATCCGGGTCTTTACCGGGTCAATTTCTCCGGCGGTGAAATATCCCCATTTGGCACCGTCAGGACCGCTTGGGTGCATCTTGCGATGTCGTTTGAAGGCACGTCGGCCCAGCTTTACTACAACGGCGATTTGACCGCGAGTGGCACGCTTACCGACACGACGTTCAACGAGTTTGCCATCGGCGTCAATAGAGGTGGACTCAACTCATTTGCCGGTCTCATCGACGACGTGCGTGTCTATGATAGGGCGCTAACCGAGGAAGAGATCGAGATGGCGATGAGAATCGATCCGCAGAGGGCCTGGACTCCAAGCCCGGCCGACGGTTCAACACCGGATATCGACGCCGCGGTTCCTCTGAGCTGGACGGGCGGGGACGACGCCTCGCAGCACGACGTGTACTTCAGCACAAGTCGAGAGGCGGTTGAGAACGCCGATACCTCCGATGCGACGGGTATCTATCGAGGACGCCAGAACGCGACCACCTACACACCTGCTGACATTGAATGGGGCGGCGGGCCGTACTACTGGCGAGTTGATGAGGTCAATAGCGACGGAACCCTCACCACGGGCAAGGTCTGGAGCTTCACCGTTGCGGACTTCATCCTTGTGGATGACTTCGAGGGTTATACCGACAATGATACGGCGGGCGAAGCGATTTGGCAGCACTGGATCGATGGCTTTGGCGTTCCGACCAATGGGGCGCAAGTCGGCTATCTCATGCCTCCGTATGCCGAACAGGTCATTGTCCACGGCGGCGATCAATCCATGCCGCTGATGTACGACAACACAGCCGGCGTGACGAATTCCGAGGCGATTCTGACGTTAACCGTCCCGCGTGACTGGACCCGGCACGCACTGACTGACCAGTCTCTCTGGTTCCCGGGCTATCCCGGCTCAGTGGGTAGCTTCGTCGAAGCCCCGGCCGGCACGTACACGATGACCGGCGCCGGCGCCGATATTACGGGCGCCGCCGATCAGTTCTACTTCGCGTTCAAAACGCTCACCGGGCCCGGCTCGATTGTGGCGAGGGTCAACAGTGTGCAGAATACGAACGCTTGGGCAAAAGCCG
>CAYZAH010000775.1:0-2679 GCA_964475805.1 uncultured Pirellulales bacterium
CTCGACTCAAACAAGAAAGTCGCCGCCAAAGCGTGGGGGTTACTCTACTCCTACGCAAAGACCGGCCAGATCGACTGAGTGACCGCGTGTGCAATCCGCCCAAGGCGGACACACCCTACGAAACTCCGGTCCGTTCAGGCCAGAGCCTCCGTCGCGTTGGGGACGGTGTCCAGCGGTTTGACCTTATAGGAAGCCTGAATGATCTTGCCCGTTTCGTCGATCACGAATGACGAGCGGATAATCCCCTCATACGTCTTTCCATACATGGACTTCTTTCCCCAGGCTCCGTATGCTCTCGCCACCTTGTGATCGGGATCGGATAACAAGGGAAAACCGAGGCTGTATTTGCCATCAAACTTCTTTTGTCTGGACGGCTCATCCGGGCTAATACCCGCGGCGGTCATACCAAGTTTCTTCAACTCGCCCGATGCGTCCCGGATGCTGCACCCCTGTTTCGTACAGCCGGGCGTATCCGCTTTCGGATAGAAATACAGCAAGAGCTTTTTACCCTTGAAGTCCGAGAGCGAAACCTTCTTACCATCCTGGTCCAACAGCGAAAACGATGGAGCTTTGTCCCCCACGTTCAACTTTGCCATGATGACTCCTTTCTCATTCAACGTCTGTCCACATCTCCGGCAATGGCCATTACGCCTTGACGCCAGCCAGATTCAACATCTGGGCCACGTCCTCGATTCTGGCCTGAGAGAGCATCGTCTCGGCGGTCGCCTCGGCCTCCGCTATGTCGATGTTCGATATCGCCTCTTGCACGCGCGGCAGATAGTTCGGGTCCATACTGAGGACCCGGACCCCGATCCCAAGCACGAAAGGCAAGTACGGCTCGCGGCTGGCCATATCGCCGCATATCGAAATGTCCCGGCCGGCCCGATTAGCCGAGGTGACGATTCTCTTCAACGCGCGCAGCACCGAAGGATGATAGGGCAAATAAGAGCCGGCCACGTTCTCGTTCGTCCGGTCCACGCCGAGCATGAACTGGATGAAATCGTTCGTTCCAATCGAGAAGAACTCCGCCTCCTTGGCGAAGTCGTCGATCAAATCCACCACGCAGGGCAACTCGACCATCATGCCGAGTCTCGGCTGGGCATTGTGTTCGACGCCTCGCTTGTCCAGCGCGTCCAGAGATTCGAGCACCACGTCTCGCGCCTCGAAAAACTCGTCGAGGGACGAAATCATGGGGAACATAATCCGCAAATCCGCCCCCGCCCCGGCGCGGAGCATCGCCCGAATCTGTTCGGCGAAAACCGATTTGTTCTGGAGTGAGAAACGAATCGAGCGCAGACCCATCGCCGGATTCTGCTCCTTGATCTCATGGTAATAGGACAGGGCCTTGTCGCCACCGACGTCGAGCGTTCGGAACGTCACGGGCTTGCCCTTCATCATCTCGACGAGCTTGCTGTAGATCATGAATTGTTCCGCCTCGGTCGGCAGGTTTCTGCGGACCATAAACGGAAACTCCGTGCGGTAAAGCCCGACGCCTTCGCACTGCAAGTCATGCGCGATCTTCAAGTCGGCCAACAGATTGATATTGGCCATAAGATGCACCCGCGTGCCGTCGCGCGTGGTCGTGGTCGGCTGCATCGCGTGGCGCTGCTCAGCCACCGCAAGCCTGGCTTGCTGCTGCGATTCGAATCGCTCCAGCACCTCCTCGGACGGATCCACGTACACGTTGCCGATTTCAGCGTCGACCAAAATGGGCGTGTTGTCGGAAAGATCGAGAAGCTCGTACGTGCCCGTGACGACCATCGGGATACGCAACGAACGGGCGAGGATGGACAGATGCGACGTGACGGTTCCCCCGACCAGAACGATCCCGGCCGCCCCTTCCGACGAGAGGATGAGCAAGTCGGACGGAAACAGCTCTCTGGTCAAAACGACCCGGCCCTTGAGGGCGTCGAGCTCTTCGGCCTCACTGAGAAGATGACCCATCAGCCGGACCATCAAGTCCTCGATGTCCTGCATCTTCTCCTGCATGTACGAGTTGGAGCTGCTGGCGAAAGAGTCCATATACTCCCTGGCAACCCGCATGACGGCGACCGGCGGATTGACACCGCTCTCGATCAGCTTCGTCACCCCGCCGACAAAGTACTTGTCCTTCAGGATCACCAGATGCGCCGCAAAGATCAGTGAAGCCGCATCCGAAAGTTTCTGCCCGACGCGCTCTTGCAGCTCCTCCAATTGATCGGCGGTCTTGGCGATGGCCTGGTGAAAATCGTCCAACGTGTACGTCCGGTCGAACCCGCGGTTCATGAGCGAAACCAGATTTTTCTTCTTGTCCGCAATGGTGGCGGGGCCATAGGCAAAGCCTTCCGAGGCCACTTGCCCTCGGACAATTTCGATGCCTTCCGGTAGAGCCGTCGTCGCCTGTTGCTCGTGCGGCTCGTGCATCGCCATCAGAAAGCGGGCGTTCTCGATGATATTGGCGAGTTGCGAGGCCGCTGCCTCCAGCGCCGACGCTTTGGAGTGAATGCCGTTGGGAGCGAGGTAGGAGAGCAGAAGCTCCTCCAGCTCCCGCCGCGCCGAGCCGCTGTCGCCGCAGAGGACCGCCTGGAGATAGCTGACCCCCATTCGAATTCCCCGCTCGGCGAGATCGCGGTTCAGCTTGACGGCCAGCGATCGCTTGGTGGCGTTGGGGTTGAAATAGAGCCAGAGCCGCGCGAGGAC
>CAYZAH010000776.1:0-2676 GCA_964475805.1 uncultured Pirellulales bacterium
GCGCGGGCACGTGCAGCTCTTTTCGCGGGTCGTTGTTGTAGCCCTCGTCGCACAGATTCAGCACGAAATCCGTCTTTGTCCCGATTTTGACCAGGTCGTTGAAGAGCGTATCGTGGTTGTTCAAATAGGTGTACTGGTAGCCGTCTAAGGAGTGCAGGGCGTCCTTGAGCTGGTCGATTGTGTAGAAGTCGTCGTCGTCAAACACGCACAACGGCTTGAGCAGGTCCGGCTTGCGCGGATCGCCGAAGACGACCGTGACGTTCTTGAGCTCTTTTCTGCGTCTCTTCGGCGTCCAGTCCTTCCGCACGAGGGATGTGACGATGATTCGCTTCTCCATCATCCCGAGGTCCTGATTTCGCTGGGAGTCTGGGGAGATCTGGCCGTGGATGGTCACGTCGGTAAAGCCCGCCTTTTCGAGCAGATCGCTGATGCTCTTTCTCGTGTACAGCCTCTCGGCGTAGAACTGGTCGGCAATGACGCCTTTTTCCACGTGCGTGACGACCTCGCGCGAGATCAGACGCTGCTTGTCCGAAGACAGCGACCTTTCCCGGCAAACGAAGAACTTTTTGTCGATCCACTCCCAGGAGCGGGGCTGGAATTTCCGCCGAAGGTATTCGCCGTCCGTCACGTCGATGAGCAGCTTGCCCCAGGGCTTGAGCACCCGGAAGACCTCCTTGGCGACCCGCGCGTCGTCGTCGATGGTCTCGAAATAGCCAAAGCTGTTCCCGAGGATCATAACCACGTCGAAAGTGTCGGGCGCGTAGCGCAGCTTTCGGGCGTCGCCTTCGCGGAACTTGATGTTGAGCGATTCCTTCTTCGCCTGGGTTTTGCCCCGCTGGATCAGGTAGTGCGACCGATCCACGCCCTCGACGTTGGTGAACCCTCGCCGGGCCAATTCGAGCGAGACCCGTCCCTGGCCACAGCACAAATCGAGAATCTTATCCTCCGGCGACGGGTTCAGAATCCCGCAGAAGACGTCCAGCTCATTGGAGGTTAACTGCGGATCGTCCACGACGTCGCCGTCGGTTTTCAGATACGTCGCGTTGAAGATTTGTCGCCACCACTCGGGATTGACGTGCTCCTCGAGATTGGGCACCGGGCCGAGCGTCTTCGCCTCGGGTGCGGCTTTGGGCTTTTGCCCCGGCTTGACTGGGAGCGGCTGCTCCTTGTCTTTCATGGTTTGGCACTCCTCATAGCGTCCCCTTCCAGAAGGTCGGGACGCTGCTTTTGGGTTCGTTCGAGGGCTTGCCGACGCCGCCATTGGGCGATCTTGGCATGGTCCCCGCTCAACAGGATATCTGGTACCGTCATGCCGCGAAAGACCTCCGGCCGTGTGTAATGTGGATACTCCAAAAGTCCCTCGCTAAACGATTCATCTTTAGCCGAGTCTTCATCACCAAGCGCGCCGTCGAGCAACCTGACTACCGCGTCGATGATGACCATCGCGGCTAACTCGCCGCCACTCAGCACATAGTCGCCGATAGAGATTTGCTCGGCCCCGAGGCCCGTACGGATGCGCTCGTCAAATCCCTCGTACTTGCCCGCGATGAAAATCAGGCGTTTCTCCGTCGCTAACTCGCGCGCTTTGGTCTGGTCGAATTTCTGGCCCTGCGGTGTCAGCAGAATGACCCGGCCTTTCTCGGCTCCGAGCGATTGAACGTGCTCAAAGCAATCGAAAACGGGGCCGGGCATCATGACCATTCCCGGGCCGCCGCCATAAGGTTTGTCATCGACCTTCCGGTAGTTGTCGGGCGCGAAATCGCGGATATCGGTTAGGGCGATCTCGACCAGCCCGTTGTCCCGGGCCCGTTTCAATATCGAACAATTCAAAGGCGATTCAAACGCCTGCGGAAAAAGCGTAAGAACGTCAATCCTCATCGCTTTTGCATCGGCCGATCAACTCGAGGCCGATTCCTTCTCCGCGTCCCCCTCGGCTGTCTCGTCGGTTGTCTTGGTCTCAGGCTCGGGTGGCGCTTCGGTCTCGGCCTTATCCTCGACCTCAGGCTCGGATTTGGCTTGCTCTTCGGCAGCCTTGGCCTCGGCTTTGGCTTTCGCTTCGGCGGCTTTGGCTTCGGCTTCCTCTCTGGCCTTCTTGTCGGCCTCGGCCCGGGCAATGGCTTCAGCGTCCGCCTTGGCTTTAGCCTCCTCCTTCGCCTTTGCTTCCGCCTCGGCCTTGGCTTTGGCTTCCGCCTCCGCTTTAGCCTTGGCCTCAGCTTCGGCCTTAGCCTTTTCCTCTATCGCTTCAGCCGCTTTCTTGGCGGCGATTCTCTCCGTCTCGTTGAACAGCTTGCCCTTCGCCCGAGCGGCCGCGCGGGCCTTGGCCTGGCGAGCGGCTTTTTGCTCGGCGTATTTATGCTTGATCCCCAGGCGAAGCAGGATTTGCGAAACCGTATCGCTCGGAATAGCTCCCAGATCGAGCCAGTACTGCGCCCGCTCCCGGTTCAGCACAATCTGCTTGGCCGCGTCCTTCTCGATGGGGTCGTAGTGGCCCAATTTTTCGAGTATCCGGCCGTCCCGCGACGTCCGCGATTCGACCGCATTGATCCTGAAGAACGGTCGATGCCGTCTTCCCATTCTCGTCATTCGCAATTTCACTGCCATGATTCTTCCTTTCTCATATATTATCAATTCTCGTGTTTGTTCCCGTAAGGAGCCACGAGACGCGTTTTTTTCTTT
>CAYZAH010000777.1:0-2670 GCA_964475805.1 uncultured Pirellulales bacterium
GCAATCGCCACCACGTGAATGCCGTCGGCCTCGAGCTCGGCGTACTGCTTTCCGTTCGGCACGGTGAACTCCCGATTGGCCAGACCCGAGGTCATCATCGTGACATGATGACCTTTGCTCACGAGATGCCGGGCAAACTCATACGAGCGTGTGCCTGTACTTCCGTTTCGTGTCGCAAAGTACTGATGAAGATAGAGTATATTGATTCCCATCTACTTTGTTCCGTTGCTCAGTCCCGGCGGATGCCAGAAATCCGGCAGCGTATCGTCGGGTCGCACTCTGAACAGGAACGGCCATTGGCGATACCAGTCCTGGCGCGCGTCAGGCAACAAGAGAGACGGCTCGTATGGAAAGCATCCCAGATCCGGGGCTTTGTCCTTGGGCAGTGGGCGGTTGAAGAAATCCCGTTCGGGGGCGTATTCGGCCGAGCCTCTTCCAATAGCGGGGCTGTCTTCTTTCAGATAGAAGGTTCCCTTGGCGGCGTCCAGAAACAAGGGGTCCGCCGATAGTCCGTGCGGCCCGACTTTCGTAAACGGCGGATAGCAAAGGTTGTAATCAATGGTACTATCTCGCAGATTGCCACCGAGACTTTGAATAGGCTCGGTTTTCTCGAACCTCCAGTTGGTGTTGTCCACGATAATGTTGTTGGCGATGAGCTCGTTGTGTGCGTTGGCGACTACCACGCCGGAGCCATTCAGGACGATAGTGTTGTTGACGATTCGGTTGGAGCCGACCGTCGGTTTTGAGTAAAGACCGATGCCCCACCTGGAGTTTCCGTAGATGAGGTTGTTTTCGATTTTGCTGTTGGCGATCTGCGGGTAGAGGTGCAGACCCCAGCCCGAGTTGAATCGTATGATGTTGTTGCGGATCGTCAGGTTCTCCCCGTCGGCGTAGATGCCGTGGCTGAACTGAAGATGGGCCCCGTTGTATTCGACGACGTTGTTCTCGATAACCGTCCCGCGAACGTCGTGGGCTTCGATGCCTTGTAGAGCGTTGTTGTGAATGCGGCAATTTCGTATGACGGTGTAGTCCGCGTCGGATTTGATGCCCGTGTACTTAGCCCCGCTGCTTTCAAAGCCGTCGATGATGACCCATGTACAGCCTTTTCTGACATAGATATTGTGGAACGGTGAACCGTGCAAGACGGCCTTTTGTCTGTAATGTGATTTGAGGACCGTCGGGTTCTGCGCCGAGCCGGCGTACTCCGCTCCAAGCGTGATCTGGGCGCCGACGTAGTCGCCGGGCTTGAAGATGAAGGTATTACCGCCACCGACTCCTCTCAAGGCAGCTTCGACGGATGCAAATGGATCCGTTTCGGAACCGCTCGCTGATATTCGCCCTTTGGGAGAAATCCAGTACGTTGCGGCAAGTGCGTTGCAACAACTCGCGAGCACGACGATGAGGGTGGCTATGGTTCTTGACATGTCTTATCTCCTTTTATCAATCAATTCTTCGAAAATCCCTTCGAGACGCTTCATGTTCGTTTTCCGGTCCGCCGATTCGATGACCTTGTTGCGGTTACGCCGGGCCGCGCCGGCGGCAAGCTGGGGATGCTCGTGCAACTGCATGATACACTCTGCCAAATCATTCGGATCGCCGACCTTGTGGAGTAAGCCGTCAATGTTGTGTCTCAACAGTGCGGCGTTAGCCTTGATGTTCGAGACAATCGGGAACAGGCCCGTTGCCATCGCCTCCAACAGGGACAGGCTCGTCCCGTCCCACAGCGAGGCGGAAAGATAGACGTCGTGCTGACCGAGTACCTCAGGAAGATTGTCATTGTGCACGTTGCCGACAAAACTCACGCAGTCACTCAATCCGACGTTCTTGACCTGCTGTTTAAGCGTGTCGAGCAAAGACCCGTCTCCGACAAAGGTCATTCGGAACTCGACCCCTCTTTTTTTGAGCAAGGCAAGCGCGTCAATAATGGTGGGGTGGTCGAACACTTTCTCCAGGCGCCTCGTGCAGACGAGTTTGAGGGGCCGGGATGAGTTGATTTCCGGCCGGTCGGTGAGTGCAAATTTGTCCGTGTCGATTCCGAGCGTAAGCGTTTCAATCTTGGCCTGGTCGGTACCCAGGCTCAACGCCATCTCCTCGAGCTCTTTGGAAACCGTGTTCACACAATCAGCGAACGCGAAGATTCTTCGTAGAAGCGGGCGCCATATTCGCGATTTTATCCCCGTGTTCAGGTCGCTCCCGTGCACAGTGACAACGGTTGGGTGAAATCCGCAGACCAGCGCCGTCAGGCCGCAACTGGTTGCGTAATGGGCATGCACAATATCGGGTTTCAGTTTCTTTATCAGTTTTCTGGCTCGCAGCATACTGATCGGATACTTCCATTTGCCTTCGGTTTCAGAGTATCTGTGGCCGAGTCCGACGTTGTACGTCGGCACGCTTCGCTCCGGGCTGGGGGACATTGCGACAAAATGCACGTCGTGGCCGGCCTGCTTGAAATAGTCGAGGTAGGGGCCGATGTGCGTGAATGTCCCCAGCGAAATAAAGCAAATTCGCATCAGAATTCGCGTGTGCAATCCGCCCAAGGCGGACACACCCTACGAGGGCGCCTCCAATACTTCACGATAGGCGCGGAGCGTTTTCTCACCGGCAAGGGACGCGGTGAATCTTCTCCCAGCCGTTTCTTTCGCGGATTGTCCCATTGAGTGGGCGAGCGTC
>CAYZAH010000778.1:0-2669 GCA_964475805.1 uncultured Pirellulales bacterium
CGGAACGTGGCGTGGAAATTGAAGGCTTCCCAATGCTCGTAGCCGAGGCGGTTCGGCCCGGGCGGGGTGAATTCTGTGTTCGGATTCTCCTTCATGTACGCCTGGACGGCTTTCGGGTCACGTTCGTACTTGCCCGCCTTCTTGAGGTTTCCGGCGGAGAGGTGCCATTTTCCAATGAAACCCGTGTGGTAGCCGGCGTCTCTGAATACGTGGGCGATGCACCTCTGGTCGGGATTTGCCTCGATCCAGTTCAAGACAATGCCGGAATGAGTGGGGTATCGGGCGGTTTGAAGCATGCCCCGGAAAGGTGTGCACAGCGGGCATGTGGATGTGGCGTTTGTGAAGCGGATACCCTGGCTGGCAAGAAGATCAATGTTAGGCGTCTCGATGTTCTTTCCGCCGTAGACACTACAGGCGTCAGCGCGGAGTTGGTCATCGAAGATGACGAGGACGTTCGGACGCTGAGTTTGCCCGGATTGTTGCTGGCTGGCAAAGCAGGCGCTTCCCAAGGTAGCCACCGAGGCGGCCCCTGCGCCGGCTGCCTTGAGGAATTGACGTCGATTCATCTGCGCCAGAAGAGGTTGATTCTCGTGCGACATTAGCTGGTTCTCCTTTCTGACCATTCTTCGGGCCGTCATAGTCCACGAGCGTACAGAATACGCCAAAAGAGGGCAAAAAGGAAGGCCGGAAACGTTCGGTCTTGTTATCTGCCTCGTTGTCGCTTCGATTTGCCGAGGTGGCGGATTTTGGGCAGCAGGTCGGTCCGGTTTTGCTCTCGTAGGAAATCGCTGACGAGTTTTTTATTCTGGGGCTGATAGTACTGCAACAAGGCTGCCTGGACGCGTTTCTCCCTGCGGGACCGGCTCACGTGGATGCTCCGGCCAGTGGGATCCACACCCGAAACATACATCGCCGTCGAGAGCGTTTGCGGAATAGGAACGAAATCCTGGACTTGTCTTGGCCGCCATGAGCGAGAGACCAAGTATTCGGTCAGCTTGAGGGCATCCTCGGATCGGCAACCCGGATGCGCGCTGATGAAATACGGCACTAGGTACGCCTCCTTTCCGGCTCGTCGGCACGCCTCGGCAAACCGGTGCTCGAACTGCTCGAAGATGTCAAACCGGGGCTTGCCCATCAGGTCGAGGACGTTCGAGCAGTAGTGTTCCGGAGCTACCTTCAGGTGCCCGCCGACGAAGTGCCGAACGAGCAGGTCGAGATACTCGCGATTTCTCAGAGCCAGGTCATGGCGAACGCCGGAGGCGACAAATACGTTGACATGCTTAGCTCCTTTGCCGGCCCATCGGATGAACGCCTCCATCATCTCGATCATCGGACCGTGATCGAACGCCGCTTTCTTGCACAGCGAAGGTGACATGCAGCTATTTCGCGGGCAGGGCTGCTCTTGCGGGCACTCCATGCCATACATGTTGGCGGATGGCCCACCGAGATCGACAATCGTTCCGCGAAACTCGGGATGCCGCCGAATGACCTCCGCTTCGTTCAATAGAGATTCCAACGACCTTGACCGAATCAGCTTTCCCTGGTGGCCGCTAATCGCGCAGAAGGCACACCCGCCAAAACAGCCGCGATGGGTCGTTATAGAAAACTGCACTGGCGTCAGTGCCGGCACGCCTCCCTCTCGATCATAGCGCGGGTGCCAACGCCGCGAGAAGGGCAAATCGTACAAGGCATCCAATTCAACGCTGCTCAAAGGTTCACTGGGCGGCAGCACGACCACCGTGCCCGGGTTCTGTTCTTGTACGACCGGTCGCCCGCTCGGATGAACCTGGATTTCATATAGTTTGTGTGCTTCCATGACGCAGGCGGCATCTGCTTGCTGCCCTCCGAGTGACGGCAGCCGGATTGCGCCGTCGGGGACGGCCACTCCCTTGTGTGCAATATACGCCGTGCCGGAAATGTCGGTTAGACCACGAATCGACTGCCCTGCATCCAGCCGCCGGGCAACTTCCGCGATGGTCCGTTCGGCCATGCCGTGCACGAGCAAGTCCGCCTTGGCATCAACGAGCACTGAGCGTTTCAGCCTGTCCTCAATGTAATCGTAGTGTACGAGCCGCCGCAGACTGGCCTCCAGGCCGCCCAGGATGATGGGCACGTCGGGATAAGCTTCCCGCGCCCTGGCTGAATAAACGAGCAAAGGCCGGCCGGGGCGCAGGCCTACCGCCCCACCGGGACTATAGACGTCCTGCCTTCGGCGGTGGCCCATGGAGGCGTAGTCATTCAGACGCGAATCGATGCAGCCGCTGGTGATCCCCCAGAACAGTCGGGGTGGCCCAAGTGCCCGAAACGGCTCGACGCTTCGCCAGTCCGGCTGCGCCAGCACAGCCACGCGGTAGCCGAGCTTTTCGAGCCACCGTCCGATCGTCGCCACGCCAAACGAGGGATGGTCAACATAAGCATCAGCCGTAATCAGTATGACGTCGGCCTGGCCCCAACCATGTGAACGAAGTTCCTCGTATGTGGTCGGGAGGAATGTGTTTTTCCTTATGCTCTTCGAAGTCATGGACGAATTATACCATGATTACCGTCTTTTTGTTCAGGATAGACAGCACAGTCCTGCTACTTCTTAGGCGATGACAATTCAGGATATTGAAGTTGCGGAAGGATATGCTTTGTGTCTCGGATTCAACACTCTGTTCATTAAGTGGTCG
>CAYZAH010000779.1:0-2660 GCA_964475805.1 uncultured Pirellulales bacterium
TATTGTAAATCAGCTCGGTATTACGAAAGATGCGAGGCGTTTGGCCGAAGTACTTACGGATAGTTTCCTTATGGAGCCGTATTTGGTCGGCGAACTCGTCCCGCGAGTAGAGGAAGCTCAGACTATGGTGGTACGTCTCCGCCAGGAATTCCACGCATCCGGTAGCGGCCAGCTTCTGAAAGCTCGCTAAGACCTCGGGAGCGTAAAGCTCGAGCTGCTCGAGCAGCGTCCCCGTGACGCTATAGGCAATTCGGAATTTCCCCTTGAATTGCCGAATCAGCTTGAGCATGAGCAGATTCGAGGGCAGGTAGCATTTCCGAGCGACGCGCTCGCAAATCGCTATGTTCTTGTACTCATCGAAATAATCGCGGTCGCGATCGAAAATCGTGTAGTTCTTGAGCCGGAACGGCTGATGAACTTGAAAATAGAAACAAACTGACGGCATAACAAACCCCCTACATCCCTTTACGCACTACCATCCCGCCAGCACCTCTTCATATATGCGCTTGACCCGTGCGGCTGAATCGTCCCACCGAAAACGCTGCATTTCGCTGTGACCTTGCTCGCGAAGCGCTCGGCTCAGAACCGGATAGTTCAACACCGCCACAATCTTGTTGGCCATCTGGTTGATGTCCCAGAAGTCCACCTTGAGCGCATGGTTCAGGATCTCAGCGATTCCGCTCGTCTTGCTGACCAGCACGGGAACCTTGTGCTTGAGAGCTTCGAGCGGAGCTATCCCGAACGGCTCTGAAACCGAAGGCATCACGTACAAATCCGCCATCTGATAGGCCCGGTCCACGTCGGCGCCATGCAGAAAGCGCGTGAACAAAACTCTGTGCCCGATGCCGAGATAGGCGGCGTATTCGACCATCCGGTTGGTCATGTCGCCATCCCCGGCCATGATGAACTTGACGTTGTCCACCTTCTCCAGCACCTTCTTGGCCGCTGCCAGGAAGTATTCCGGGCCTTTCTGCATCGTGATTCGGCCCAGGAACAGGACGATCTTGTCCGTCTTGTCGGGCAGCACGTTGGAAGGGGAACCGTTTTCGCTATTGTCGTGCTCGACGCCGTTATAGACGACCTCGACCTTCTCCGGCTCGACCGCGTAGCGTCTGACGATAACGTTCTTTGTATAATTGCTGACCGCGATGACCTTGCGGGCGAAGTGCATCCCGCGCCGCTCGATGTCGTAGACGTTCTGATTGAGATTGTCGCCGCTCCGGTCACACTCGGTCGAGTGGACGTGCACCACGAGCGGCTTGCCCGTAGCTTCCGCCACGGCGATTCCAGCCGGATACGTCATCCAATCGTGGGCGTGGATGATGTCGAATTCCTCGACCATCGCCACCTCGACGGCCTGGCAGGCAAAACGGTGCACCTGGTGGGCCAGGTCGCGTGGATAATTCTCGACCTGGTCCGACGCGTTCGATTGCCATGAACGCGCGGGGCGACCGGCGCGGAACGGGCCTCTGCCCGGGCCGTATGCGCCGGAACTGACGTAAGGGCGAAGCGTCGAAGCGATTTCGTGGAAGCTAACGTGTTGGAAAGCGCCGGCGTCTTCGGTCTTGACGTACCCTTCGGCGCTCAGGACGCGAACGGGGCCGTCGGAACCGCCGACGTGAGCCCTGGGCAGCACAAAGGCGATCTGTATCCCCAGCCGCCCCATGGCCTTAGTCAAGCCGTGGCACGCTGTGCCGAGACCGCCGCTGATGAAGGGCGGAAATTCCCAGCCTAACATGAAAGTCTTCATCGACATCCCTATCGTATCGTCCGCATACACACCGTCCCTGAAAAAATTCAGTTTGACCTCTCTGACTGGTTTTGTCAAGCAAAAAGTCCGCACATTTTGGCCGATCCAAAGAATTCGTCCGGATCGTTCTGACATCAGGGCCTCACAACAAATGAACATTTTGTTCTTGCCCTTTCCGCCGAGAAGAGTATAATAATCTCGCGTGTCGGGAAGTCCGTGCTACAAAGCTGAGGTGATGCCATGGGCCAAAAGAGAGGATTCACACTCATCGAGCTGCTGGTTGTGATCGCCATCATTGCGCGTCTGCTGTCTATTCTCCTACCGGCGTTGCGGGCGGTCCGGGAGCAGGGCCGGCGGGCCGTATGCGCCCAAAATGAAAAGAATACGGGCCTGGGCTTGTTTCTGTACGCCAACGATTACGATGGCAAACTGCCGATGAACCAAGTCGACCGTTGGCTGTTCGATGTTTCGTACTGGACGACGGATATCATTCTCAGATCAGGCGCCTTCGACCGGCACATCTTCTATTGCCCGTCCTGGAAACAGAGGGACAATATTATCTTTTGGCGTTACGGCGAAGGTCTTGCGAACGGGACACCGGAAAGCTATCCGACGCCGGAGCCAAAGACTGAGGCGACCCGTAAAACCTACCATCGCATCATGGGATACTTCTGGTTTATTGACTATGCCGGCGGCAGAACGAATCCGCCCATGAGCCCCGACAATACCGCCAAGAAGGAATGGGTCCGATCCGTCGTTGACACGAAGAACGCCCCCGCTATCGTGGAGCTGATCGCCGACGTGACCGCCAGCAATGGGCCGGACCGGAACACCTCCGATTTCACCCGAGCGAGTGGCGGTTGCTATTCACGTTGGCAAATCTACGATAGATCGAACCATCTGAAATCGG
>CAYZAH010000780.1:0-2648 GCA_964475805.1 uncultured Pirellulales bacterium
AGGCTTGGGCCGGCCAACGTTCTGGGGATTGTTGTCTCAGTCTGCGGAGCGATGATGGTCATTTCGAGAGGCCACATCAATCAGGTGCTCGCAGGGGGGCTGGGCCGGGGGGAGCTTTACATTTTCTGTTGCGTACTGAGCTGGGTCGCCTATTCTCTCATCGGGAAGGTCGTCATGAAGAGTCTATCGCCGTTGGCCTCGGTATCCTATTCGTCGGCCATTGGGGCCGGCTTCCTGTTCATCCCTGCCTACCTTGAGGGGATGATCCGCGATATCTCGAATCACTCTGCGACGGACTGGGCGTGTATCGCCTATCTGGGCGTTTTTGGGACGGTTATCGGGTTCGTCTGGTACTATCAGGGCGTGGAACGTCTCGGGCCGACGAAGGCCGGGCTGTTTATCAATTTCGTTCCCATATTTGCTATATTATCGGCGTTCTTGATCCTCCATGAGCCGATTACCTGGTCACTCGCCGCCGGAGCGATACTGGTTATCTCCGGCGTTTATTTGACTAACAGACGTCCACGCCGTTCAGGACGGACAAAAATTGTGAAATTGTGAAGAAACACGGGGTCTGAGCGTATATTATTGCAGCGTGCAGAGACGTTAGAAATCGAAGTTCGTACATAGCAATGTCAAGAGAGTGGCCGCTTTGGGAGCCTACGAGAGTGACAGGCGTGTGTCAAGATGAGATCGTAACGATGCAGCGGTGTCGGCGGGGCTCACCGGAGGCGTTTGAATCTCTTGTCAACCGGTATATGAAAGACGCCTATTTTATTGCATTGGGCTTTGTGGGCAATCGCGAAGATGCGATGGATCTCTCACAGGAAGCCTTTGTTCGGGCCTACCGGAACATCAAACACATCAAGCCAGACCGGCGGTTCTTCCCCTGGTTCTATCAAATCCTGAAGAACCTCTGCATAAGCCACTTGAGGAAACGGCGGTATCGCAAAGCCAGTTCTCTCGATGGGGAGGATTGTCCGGAAGTAGCCGCTACGACGGATTGCTTTTCGCCGGACGTGGTGGCCTCGCGGAACGAGATAAAAGACAAAATCTGGCAGGCTATCAGCAAGCTGGATCCGAAACATCGTGAGGTGATCATCCTGCGGCACTTTCAGAATATGTCGTACGATCAGATTGCCGAGGCGCTCTTCTGCAACAAGGGCACCGTGACGAGCAGGTTATATTATGCCCGCAAGAGACTCCAAGAATTGTTAGGCACGGAAATAGGAGGCTGACCTCATGACATGCCATGATTATAAGGACCTGATGATGGGTTACCTGGACAACGAGCTGAGCGCCGAGTCGCGGCGCCGGTTCGAGGAGCACGTGGCCGGGTGCCCCGAATGTGCCGAGGAGCTCAAGGAATTCAAAAGACTCAAAGCGATTACCGACGAGGTCACGCTGGTTGAGCCGGAGGACCGGATGTGGCAAGACTACTGGAGCGGCGTTTACAACCGCATCGAACGCGGCGTCGGGTGGATCGTATTTTCCGTCGCCGCCATCCTTCTGACGGTTTACGGGGGCTTCAGAGCGATAGAAGCCATTATCCGGGATCCGAAGGTGGAAATGCTGTTCAAGGCCGGGCTGCTGGCACTGCTGGTCGGGCTGGCGATTCTTTTCGTATCCGTGCTTCGGGAGCGGATTTATTTCTGGAAGAGAGACCGGTATAAGGATGTAAGGAGATAAAGCTATGCTTCTGTCCACCACAGATACGATTCAGGGCAGGAAGATCGTCAAGCACCTGGGCTTAGTCCGGGGCAATACGATCCGGGCGCGTCACATCGGCAGGGACATTATGGCCGGTCTGCGCAACTTGGTCGGAGGAGAGGTGACGGACTACACCAAGATGATGGCCGAGTCGCGAGAGCAGTCTATCGACCGAATGATCGAGGAGGCCCAGAATTTGGGCGCTAACGCTATCGTCGGGATAAGGTTCTCGACGACGGAAATGATGCAGCACGCGGCCGAGATCATGGTTTACGGCACGGCCGTTGTCGTTGAGTAAAGCTATGGAAAACCGACTCTTGATTTTTGAGCTGTGAAAGGCTGGACCTATGAATCTGGATGCGATCAAAGATTATTTGAGACCGGAAATCATATGGTTTCTCGTGGGCCTGGTACTGCTGATTCTGGAGTTTGCTCTGCCGGGCTTGATTATTGGCTTCTTCGGTGTCGGAGCGTGGGTCGTTGCCTGTGTCTGTTTGATAAACAACATCGGACTCAATACTCAGTTAGCCCTGTTCATCGTCTCATCGGTTCTGTCGCTCTTGTTCTTGAGGCGATGGCTCAAAGGCGTCTTTCTCGGGCACGAAGGATCGAGACAGGATTTGACGCGCGACCTTGAGGAATTCGTCGGAGAGCGAGCGGTCGTCAAGAAGAAGATTCTGCCCAAGCTTGGCGGCAAGGTGGAGTTCCACGGGACCGACTGGGAAGCGCAGGCCGACGAGGAGATTACGGAGGGAACCGTTGTTGAAGTCGTCGGGAAGAGTAATATCACATTGAAGGTCAAGGCCGTCTAAACGTATTTGCGATTTCCGCTTTTCGATTTGAAATGAGCAATCGGCCATCGAGAATGAATCCATAATGAAAGGGGACAGCCATGTTGGGAGCGATAGCACAGGGAACCGTCTTGGCGGCATCGGGGG
>CAYZAH010000781.1:0-2646 GCA_964475805.1 uncultured Pirellulales bacterium
CCAGGAGCGGAAAGCCATTCTGGCGAATGTGAAAGCGTTGAGCCTCATCGATCTGACGTATGCGAAAGCTCGGTTCAGTCTCGCCTACGGCATGGCTGCTCCACAGTTGAATCCCGAAGGCTCTCTGAAGCTCCGCCAGGCACGGCATCCCCTTCTTTTCTGGTGGGTCAGCGAGCAGAGAGGATGTGACGTCGCCGAGGTGATGGACGAGGTCGTGCCGATTGACGTCCGGCTCGGAGACGACTTCGACCTGTTATTGGTGACGGGTCCGAACGCCGGCGGCAAGACTGTTATGCTCAAGACCGTCGGACTGCTCGTTCTCATGGTGCAGAGCGGCTTGCACATCCCCGCGAGCGCGGACTCGACGGTTCCCGTCTACCGGCAGGTATTCGCCGACATCGGGGACGAGCAGAGTATCCAGCAGAGTCTCAGCACGTTTTCCGCCCACATGCGGCAAATCGTGCGGATTCTAAATAGAGCCGACCAAGGGACGTTGATTCTACTGGATGAATTGGGAGCCGGCACCGATCCAACGGAAGGAGCGGCGCTGGCCGTCGCGCTGTTAGACAAGATGCTGGCCAAGGGAGGACACGTCATAGCCACCAGCCATCTGGGCCAACTGAAAGTCTATGCTTATTCGACGGCTCGCGCTCAGAATGCTTCCGTCCAGTTCGATCTCGAAACTCTTGCCCCAACCTATCGACTGCTGATGGGGACGCCGGGCAGCAGCAATGCCTTAGCCATCGCCGGGCGCCTGGGCATCCCGAAGGCTGTCGTGGGAAAGGCGAAATCTTTGTTGGACGAGCAGGCCGACGGCAGCACGGAGCTGATTAACCAGGTACAAATGACACGAGAAGCCTCAGAGCACAACCGCTTAGAGACGCAGGCAACGCTTGAACAAGCCAAACGCACCAGGCAGGAGGTCGCAGAGGAACTGGAGCGAATACGGGAGGAAGGCCGGCGGCTGAAAGCACAAGCCGACGAAGAGATCGAGGATTCCATGCGGCAAATCCGCCAGGTGCTCGACGACTTTTCGACTCGGATGCAGAACGCCCCGGCGACCTGGAAAGACCGGGCGGATGAGCTTACTGAAAAGATTTCCGAGCTGGCTGCCAGCACGCCGTTGGCGGTTCGGCACGCCAGGTTTGTCGAAGCCCTCCAGCCCGGCGACAGCGTTTATGTCATACCCTTCAAACGCGAAGCGCTCATTCATCGCATCCGCCGTAAACGCGGAAAGATCGTCCTTTTCATGGAAGGCAAGCAACTGGAGGTAGCGTTCGACGACGTCGGCAAGCCGTAGTATTACATGGTCGATAGTTGCTTCGCGTCGTTCGATCCGGCGCTGTGGGTAGTCTGATCTACACGTGTCGCCGGCTTGTAGCGAAACATGTCCCAGTATCGCCGGTCGGTTTCGTATGGATCGACGTCCTCCGCACGAGTATTGGCCGGCAGAATCCCAAATCGCACCATCTCACGTATGTACTGGCGGTTCACCTGGAAGGTCGGCGAGGCAAAGGCCCGGGCTTTTTGCCACTCGGATTGCCAGCTTGTCGCGGCGGCCGACATTATCTTAAAATCGGGATCGTCCTTTGACGCGAACACGTCGGGACAGATTCCCCATCCGCCTGCGTCCTTGCTGAGAGGGGCCATGAGCACGGCGGATTTTTCTGGCCGCGTCGCGTTTAACAATACGTCCCACGAGAAATATCGTGCCGGATCGTTCTCCATGACAAGGCGCTCATATCGACCGGTCGGACGATGGACGAGTTTCTTGCGCTCTTCGACGTCAAAGAGGTCTACAAGACGATTCTGTGGTCCCTTTCCGTTGGGATTGTGACACGAAAAGCAACGTTTCCGCAGAACGTCGCTGGCCCGGCTCACGAACAGACCTACCTTTGTATCTTGCTGTTTCTGGTTTCTTAAACCTCCGTAAGTACCGCAAAATGGCGCCCCTGCTTCGGTCCACGCCCAGACTTTCAGCCAGTCTTCGTGCGAAGCCTTTGCGTTGTGGTGGCCACCTTCGAGCTTACGCAACAAGGCGGATGCGCTTGAGCCGAGCGACCGCGGAGGCCGGTTGCCGAGACCGTTACGACCGTCGCCAATTTGATTCCTCGCGGCGAGCGAATAGTAGCTTATCGACCGCGTGATTCCCATGTCGCCTTCGAGACTGAGACGCCCTTTCCGATCTTCGGCGTTGTGGCATTGGATACAGTACTTGTCGAGGACGGGCTGAACGTCTCGCATGAAGTCCGGGACATCCGGTATGCCTTCGATCTTCTCGATCTTCGACGGCGGGCGTCGGAGGGCCATGATTCTCCGGGCGTTGCCAACGTTGGCATTTGCATGGTTCCGTGAGTTGTGGCACCCAATGCAGGCCATTGTCTCACCGGGTCTGGCGCAGGTGAAGCTCTGCATTCGTTTGCACGATAGGTCATTTGCGTCGAGAGCGACGTAGAAGACGGGACGGTTGGCGGGCAGTTCAAAATACGCCGAGCCGTCGGGTTCGACGGGGACCGTGCCAAGTATCCGCTCGAGGTTGAATGTGCCGAGCCAGCTTATCGTGTCCGGCCCTCCGGAGAAATTGACGGGTTTCGGGAGCGTCTCGATAATGAGCAGCTTCTTTATCTCGCCGCGTTTGATTCCCTG
>CAYZAH010000782.1:0-2641 GCA_964475805.1 uncultured Pirellulales bacterium
CTATTGATACTGTCAAAGAAGAGTTGCAAACCAATATTAACATTGTCTGGACCTGCGTCGCCGCGTTTCTCGTCTTCTTCATGCAGCCGGGTTTTGCGATGGTGGAGTGCGGGTTCACGCGGGCCAAGAACGCGGTCAATATCCTCATGAAGAATCTGATGGACTTCTCCGTTGGTTCGATCGCCTTCTTTCTGGTTGGTTTTGGCCTGATGTTCGGCAAGACCAACGGATTGTTCGGGACGACTTTGTTCGCCCTGGGGGGCGTCGAGCCGGGGATGCACTGGAACTGGACTTTCCTAATTTTCCAAACGGTTTTCGCAGCCACCGCCGCCACCATCGTCTCTGGGGCCATGGCCGAGCGCACCAAGTTTGTCGGATATCTGGTGTACAGCTTCTTCATCTCGCTGTTCATCTACCCGATCTTCGGCTCTTGGGCGTGGGGAGGCCTTCTGGACGGTGGCGGCTGGCTCGAGAACCTGGGATTTCTTGATTTTGCCGGCTCGACGGTCGTGCACTCGGTCGGCGGCTGGCTGGCCCTGGCCGGGGCGATCGTGCTCGGGCCTCGTATCGGCAAGTACGGTCCCGACGGTAAGCCCAAGGCGATTCCCGGCCATAACATCCCGTTAGCGGCGCTTGGGGTCTTCATCCTGTGGTTCGGCTGGTTCGGGTTCAATCCGGGCAGTACGACCACCGGGGATGGCTCGATCGGTTACATCGCCATGACCACGAATCTGGCCGCCGCGGCAGGTGCGATTTCCGCGATGATGGCAGCTTGGATCATCATGAAGAAACCGGATGCCTCGATGGCACTCAACGGCGCGTTGGCGGGTCTGGTGGCGATCACCGCACCTTGCGACGGCGTCTCACCGGTTGCGGCGATCATCATTGGCGCTGTCGCCGGAACCCTGGTCGTGCTTAGCGTTCTGTTCATTGACCGTACACTGAAAGTGGACGACCCCGTCGGTGCGGTCAGCGTCCACGGCGTCAACGGTCTGTGGGGAACCCTTTCAGTAGGTCTGTTCAATATGGACACCGGATTGTTCTATGGTGGCGGTTTCAAACAATTAGGCGTACAGGCTCTTGGCGCCGCTACTGCGTTCGTGTGGGCCTTTGGCCTTGGCCTGGTGCTCTTCTATGCCATCAAGGCGACCATCGGACTTCGCGTGACACCGGAAGAGGAAGCCAAAGGTCTCGACCTCGGCGAACACGGGATGGAGGCTTATTCCGGGTTCCAAATTTTCTCGACCACGTAAGTGTTGGACCATCATTCGGGAGATAGTGAACGATGAAACTGATCATAGCTTATATTCAGCCGCACAAGCTTCAAGACGTGAAGAAGGCGCTGTACAAATACGAAGTTTTCAAGATGTCCGTGACGAACGCTCTCGGGTGCGGAGCACAGAAAGGCTATCACGAGAGCTACCGCGGCGTCGATTTCGAGGTCAATTTGCTCAAGAAAGTCAGACTGGAGATTGCAGTGAACGAAGAGTTTGTCGAAAAGACGATCGACGCGATTGTGGAAGGGGCCAAAAGCGGACAGATCGGCGACGGCAAAATCTTCGTCATGAACCTGGACAAGTGCGTCCGGATACGCACGGGTGAGGTGGGTAACAAAGCGATAGGATAGTCTTCTCCTTTCCTTATCCTTATGACCATCACTTTGTCGTGCCCATCGGGCCGATGAGCAGGCCCCGTCAAAAGGCGGGGCCTGGCTCTATGCCCACATGAGTTTAACGAAAGCATTACCAGGACATCGCCGGATTGGTTGGTTCGACTTCAGTTCAAACGATTCTTGACCTTCTCAGGATCTTGCCGACAATCGAGGATGGCTCTTACTCGGGCCACATTGTCCTCTACTCGATAGTAAATAGCAAAAGGAAAACGCTTGGAAAGGAGACGATGATAGCCGAGATGCACTGAGTGGATACCACCGTAGATCTGAAGGGAATCGATGTCGGAAAAAAGCGAATCCAGGAAATACTGGCCAAGACCTGCGATTTGATTTTCGTAGAATTGAGCTCCTTCGAGCAGATCCTGCTCCGCTTCATCGAGGATCTGAACCCGCATCATATTTTCTTCCGAATCCTGGACTTGGCTTCATTCCAGTCTGAGAACTGAGATTTGCCGTCTCGAATCCGCTGCTCTCTTGCCGAAAGCACGTCAGCATGCCAAGCGGGGGACGGAATGTTCTTGGAATCGTGCAGAAGATCCTCCCAGATCACCTCGATCGCACGCAACTTTTCATCTATCGTCATCTTATCGAGTGGTATTGAGGCATCCATTTGGCAGACTCCAAATATCAGTATCTTACTGTATTTCCGGCAATCATGCAAGTTTGCATCTGTCAATCCCCAATAGCTATGACGGGTCCTGGAACCCCCGCTTTGTGCCCATCGGGCCGAGGAGCAGGTCCCGTCAAAAGGCGGGACCTGTCTCTATGCCCACATAAGTCTGGCGAAAGCATTTCAAACCACCTCCAACGCAGAGAATGAGTATCCCCCTAAAGGTTGGGCAAGGCCTCCCGACGCCTGTTAGGAAACGACGCTCAGCAGACTTCCGAAATCGTCTGATTATGAGATAGTTTCGGGCAGGACGGTCAATACCGGGAGACCAGGGTTCTCCTCCGCAGCCCGATTTCCGT
>CAYZAH010000783.1:0-2639 GCA_964475805.1 uncultured Pirellulales bacterium
CGCCACTCGGTCCACGTGCTGATTGTGGCCGCGGCAGGATCGTCGTTGGCCACAATCGCTGAGGCGTTCGCGCTCGACAGCTCCACGTACATCGGCTCAGCCGCGTTGCTCGTGATGCCGACGTCCTGGTGCGCCCATTGACCGCTCACGTTACCCGTGGTCGTGACGTTCGAGAAGACCGCCTGACACGTCTGCGCCGCATCATGGCTGGTCAGCGCCAAGCCGATGTAGACGCTGGACGTCATGGGAATGTTCGTCGGAACGGCGCCCGCGATGGATTGCCACGTCGTACCGTTGGCCGAATGCGAAACAGTGAAGTTGCCCGACGCATCGCGCTCCAGCTTCACCCAGTACGGCGCGGCAACGCCGGTCTGATTCGTACTGAAACTCGTCCCATCCGTCGCGGTCCGGCCTTGCGATGCGACACCGTTCTCGGGCGTGACGCAGACGAAGGCATGTTTCGAGCCAGCGTCCATCGTCTCGCGGATCATCACGCCAGCCTTCGCCCAGGCATTCGTATTCTGGACGCTGTTAACTTTCGCGACAATCGAGCCGGGGCCGGTGAGCGTCTTGAACGCGAAGTGGAACTGATCGGCCGTGCCCCAGACATCGGCGCCGGAGCCAGTCATGGTGTACGTCCCGGCGGGCGCTTCAACGAAGCTGCCCACCGAGCCCGGATAGCCGCGGAACCAGAGCGACAAGTCGGTCAAGCCGTGCCGGGTCCAGTCCCCGCTGGGTGTCAACGTGAGCACCGCCTCGGAATTCGTCACGCCGGACGTGTTGTCGTACATCAGCGGCATGGATTGATCGCCTCCATGCACGATCGTCTGCTCGGCGTATGGAGGGAGCAGATAGCCGACTTGTGAGCCGTTGTCCGCAAGACCGAAGCCGTCGATCCAGTGCTGCCAGATCGCCTGCCCGGCCGCGTCGTCGTCGGTATAGCTTTCGAAGTCATCGACGAGGATAAACTCGGTGACGCTAAAGCTCCAGATTCTACCCTGGGTGATACTTCCATCGGTATTGACCTCGTCGATTCGCCAGTAATACGGCCCACCACCCCATTCAACGTCTTGAGGCGTGTACGTCGTCGTACTCTGACGGCCGCGGAAGACGCCGGTCGTATCGGACGCATCCACCCCGGCTACGGCGTCCGGGTCCGTGCCGAAGTACACCTCGTGCTGTGAGGCACTATCACCGGGCGACCAGCTCAAAGGAATAGCCGCGTCGATGTCCGGCGTCGAGCCGTTCGTCGGGCTTGGATTCCAGGCCAGCAATGGATCGATCCGCATGACCAGCTTGAGCTCGTCCTCGCTCAGCGCCCTGTCGTAGATACGGACGTCGTCGATCAGGCCAGGGAAAGGTCGGTCGTGATGACCGTCACCGATCCAGACGTCGCGACCACCTACCGTGTTGACATCCACAACGGACGAAGAGCTAATGGGTTCGAGCACGCCGTCCAGGTAAAGCCTGATGTCCGAGACGTCGGGCGAGCCAGCGCTTTCGAGCACGGCGGCTGCGTGATGCCACTGATTATCCTGCACGTCCGTGGTGCCAATCGTGTAGCCACCCGACACCTCCACGCGGATGGCGTTCGGATTGCTCTGAACGCGGAAGATCCACTTCTGGCTGGTCGTGTTCTGGCCCCAGGAGACGAAATCGCCGCCCGCAGCCGTTTTGATCCAGGCGGTCGTGGTACGGTCTTGAGTGCCAAGCACACCGTCGTAGCCAATGATCTCGACCCTGTTTCCACTGACGCCGCCGATGTTGATGGCGGAGGCGTCGTATCCGTCCGCCCACTGAGGATCGCCGACCAGCGTGCCGTGGTGGCCGTGGCCCGACCAGTCGACCGCCGTCGTGCCGACGCCCTCGTTGAAGGTCCACCAGCCGACGAGACTCGGATCGTCCGTCAGCGGCACAATCGGCAGGGTCGTGAAACTCCAGACGTCACCCTTGTACGTCGCGGCTCCGTCGAATTCATCGACGCGCCAATAGTACGTCGTATCCATCTCGAGCGTTCCGGGATCATACGTTGCTCCCGTCTGGCCGATCCCTCCGGCGGCATCGTTCACGTCGTCGAAGCTCTCGCCAAAGTAGACGGTATGGAGTTTGACGTCCAACCCACCTTCCCAGCTCAATGTGACGTCGGGGTTCACAAATTGAACTCCGTCGGCGGGACTGGGGTTATGTGCCTTTCTCGTCGGCACGGTAAAGCTCCAGACGGAACCTCTCCACGGGCTGTTCGGATTGGCGTCGTTGACCTCGTCGATGCGCCAGTAATACGTTGTGCCCGGGACCAGTCCGTCTGGGTAAGCGAATCCGGGGAAGCCCGCCACGTAATACGTCGCGCTCTGATTGCCCCTAAACGCATCGGCGACGCCGCTATCGACATCGTCGAAATTGTCGCTCAGGTAGACGTCGTGCGAGGCGGCGTACGAGCCGGGACTCCACGACAGGTTCACCCAGGTATCCGTATAGAGCGCCCCATCGGCAGGATTGGGACCGAAGGCCCTCGGACGAGCGGCAAGGTCTCGTATCTCCTGGGCAGAGAGAACGTTGTCGTAGATCCGCACGTCGTCCATCGCGCCGTCGAAACCATACGTGCCGACGCTATGACCGGAATTGCCCAGGACAACGGACGT
>CAYZAH010000784.1:0-2630 GCA_964475805.1 uncultured Pirellulales bacterium
CCTTGAAGTAGTCGTCGAACGACCAGTTGCCCAACATCTCGAAAAACGTGTGGTGATAGGTGTCCTTGCCGACTTCTTCGAGGTCGTTGTGCTTGCCGCTGACGCGCAGACATTTTTGGCTATTGGCCACGCGCGGATATTCAGCCGGAGCCAGTCCGAGGAAGATGTCCTTGAACTGGTTCATGCCCGCATTGGCAAAAAGCAGCGTCTCGTCGCCAATCGGAACGATCGGCGAGCTGGGGACAAACTGGTGACCTTTACTTTTGAAGAAGTCGATAAACTCGCTTCTGATTTGCTTTGCAGTTTTCATGTTCGAATCGTAATTTCAAAAAAGATACCCACTGTCATTGCGAGGAGTCCCGATGTCTTTTCGGAACGACGAAGCAATCTCAACCGTTGGCGGCTCAGAGATTGCCGCGCCCTCACTTCGTTCGGGCTCGCAATGACAGTCTCTTGACGACATCCCAAAATCCGCGGGAATTCGGCTTCCAAATCACCCATTGCGTTTATCGCCTTATCGGCTATATCAGTGCGTAGGATGGGCAAATTCTGTTTTTGCCCATGCGGATTCTAAAGTGTCAGCGAGCCGCCTCCAACTTCAGACACTTTAGTCACTTTCAACTTCAGACGCTTTTCCTTTTTCAGCTTCCACGAGGCCCTTGGCGACGAGAACCTTGTTCTTAATCTCGTCGCAAAGGTCTTTGTTTTCGATCAGGAATTTTTTGGCGTTTTCCCTGCCCTGGCCGAGGCGCATCGTGCCGTAGTTCATCCACGCGCCGCTTCGTTCGACGACGCTGGACGCGGCCGCCAGATCGAGCAGGTCGCCCTCGTAGCTGATCCCGCTGTCGAACATAATATCGAACTCGGCGTCGCGGAAGGGCGGCGCGATCTTATTCTTGACCACGCGTGCCCGGACCCTCGATCCGATCGCGCCGGTGTTGTCCTTGATGGTCGAGATTCGGCGCAGGTCGATGCGGACCGAGCTGTAGAATTTCAGGGCCTTGCCGCCGGTGGTGGTCTCCGGATTGCCGAACATCACGCCGATCTTCATACGGATCTGGTTGATGAAGACCAGGGCGGTCTTGCTCTTGCTGATGATGCTGGTGAGCTTCCGCATCGCCTGGCTCATCAATCTCGCCTGCAGGCCCATGTGGCTATCGCCCATCTCGCCTTCGATCTCCGCCTTCGGCGTAAGGGCGGCTACCGAGTCCACGACGATCATGTCCACCGAGTTCGAGCTGACGAGCATCTCGACAATGTCGAGCGCCTGCTCGCCGGTATCGGGCTGGCTGACCAGCAAGCCGCTGACGTCCACGCCTAATCTCTTGGCCCAGGTCGTATCCAGGGCGTGCTCGGCGTCGATGAACGCCGCGACGCCGCCGGCACGTTGGGCGCTGGCGATCACGTGAAGGGCGAGCGTGGTCTTGCCCGACGACTCCGGCCCGAATAATTCGGTGATCCTGCCGCGCGGAATGCCCGCGCCGCCCAGCGCGATGTCCAGAGACAACGAGCCGGTGCTGATCCCCTCGATCCTGGCGTACAGGTGCTCGTCCATTTGCATGATGGCGCCCTGGCCGTATTGCTTCTCGATCTGCGCGATCACGCGGTGCAGGGCGTCCTGCTTGCCCGTCGGTTTCGACGTCGTCTCAGCTTTTTTCGTCTTTGCCATGTTATTCTCCTTCTTCCATATCTCGCTTCGGGCTTTGTACTTTCCGCCCTATTGTAATTCGTAGTTTCCAAGCCGGGTATAGATCGGGCCTTTCGGCGTCAGCTCGCTTTGGTACACCGAAACCGAACCCGCCGGCATCGTCCCGAGATGCAGCTTCTCGTACTCCTGAACCATCTGCGCCAGCTTGAAGCCCGCCTTGACGCTCCTTACCCGGCACAAGGTCAGGTGCGCCGAGAATTTTCTGGCTTCCCTGGGCCAGCCGGCCGATTCCAGTTGCCCCTCGAGGTCGGCCTGTAATTGCATAAGCTCATCGCAATTCAGTCCCGCTCCGACCCACAGGACCCTGGCGCTGCGCCCGCCGAAGCAGCCAACCGTCTCAACCTCCACGTCGAACCTGCGATGCCGGCTCGCGACGTCTTTGGTTACGTTGCAGACCTCGACGGCTTGCTCGTCCTGGATCTCACCCAGGAACTTGAGCGTCAGGTGCATCGCTTCCGGGCTGACCCACTTGACGTCACCCTTCCTGACGTCCGCCTTGCCCCGCAGCTCGTCTTGCAGATCGCTCAACTCTTTTCTAACCTGCTCGTCAATGTCTATCGCAATGAACACACGCACGATTTATAAGTCCGAAAGACTAAGTTCCAAACAAAGTGGTTAATTCAACGTCACAACCGTTCCCTCATTGCGTGCGATATCAATGATGGGGGTATAGTCGTCCTTTTCCCATCGCTCGAGGCCGCATGGAATCGGCTCGATTCTGTGATCGGTCCGACCGGCAATATGCCAGAGTTTGTCGATTTTGCTTCGGTCGCTCATGTTATCGAAGTCTGACGACACTACTAGGACGTCAATATCACTCAACTCGGTTGCTTTGCCTGTAACTTGTGAGCCGAAAACCACTACAAACGTCACTGAGATGCCGTCTGCCGTCAGGTTTTTCATGTATTTGCGAAGCGAATCT
>CAYZAH010000785.1:0-2630 GCA_964475805.1 uncultured Pirellulales bacterium
GACGAATTCTACAGGCAGGTCTGCTCGGCGACGTTGAAACCCATCCAGAATTCGTTGGTCGTGGCGAAGGCGTGCGGCGTGCACGTTGAGATTGCGAACCTGATTATTCCGACGCTGAACGACAGGCCCGAGCAGATCCGCCCGCTGGCTCGCTGGGTCAAACAGAATATGGGAAGCGATACGCCGCTGCATTTTTCAGGATTTTATCCCCGTTATAAAATGCTGAATTTGCCGCCAACGCCATTGAAGACGCTGGAAGAAGCTCGCCAAATCGGCATAAGCGAGGGACTGAACTACGTCTATATCGGCAATCTCGCCAGCAAGGAAGGCCAGAACACGTATTGCCCCGGCTGCAAGAAACTGCTGATCGAGCGCAGCGGCTATGAGATTCGTCAAATGCGTGTCAGAGATGGCCGTTGTCCGGATTGTGGAAAAGAGATTTACGGAGTATGGAAATGACGCGGAGGAGATTCATTCGCAAGTTGATGAAATCGGGCGCGGTGGTCTTCAGCGGCGTCTATGCGTTTGCCCGGACCCGGACTGCTCGCAAAGCCAAGCCGCGAAGATTCTCACGAGCCTTTCGAGTCGCAAGATACCCCGGCCCGCTGAAACCCCTGGGAAATATCGACGTACAGAGTAAGTGGAGCGGTTAAGATGGACAAGCGATTAGACAAACCTAACCGGCGTGACAACTACGTACGAATGGCCGTCGTGTCCGTCTGCGTGTGTTGCCTCTTTGCAGGCAACGCCTGTAGCAAGAAAAGTCCGGCTTCGGGCGAAGGGACGGTACTGGCAAAAACCCAGGAGTCTGCTGAGCCCACGAAGAACGTACTCCGCTCCCAGCTTGCCGAGATGGGCTGGTATGCCTCCGATGCGAAAGCTCTTAACGAGCAGATCGACGGCCTTTTCCAGCAAGCCCAAGCCAAACCCATCGATAGTGTTATCGCATTGATCTTACCTCACGCGGGATACACCTATTCCGGCCGGACGGCGGCCGTGTGTATCATGACAACGAACAAGCAATACAAGCGAATTATTGTCATGGGCCCGACGCACCGGCTTCCAATGGAGGAGATACTAAGCGTTCCCACGGCTACGTACTACGAAACACCTCTGGGGCAAATACCGCTCGACGTCGAGTTCATAAATAAGCTGCTCAAATACTCGGTGTTTCGCCACGTGCCCCAGGCGCACGAGTACAGGCGCGGCGGCCAGGAGCACAGCGTCCAGATAGAGCTGCCCCTATTGCAACACGAGCAAAAAGACTTCAAGCTGGTGCCGATTGTGGCGGGGCAATGCTCGCCGGAGACGGTCGCCAAAGCGGCTGCGATTCTCAAGAGCCTGGTCGATGAGGATACCCTCGTCGTGGCCAGCTCGGATTTCACACATTACGGACCGAACTACGGCTACGTCCCTTTCAAAGAAGACGTGCCTGAACAGATCAAGAAACTGGACATGGGCGCGTATGAATACATCACGCAGTTGGATGGCCCGGGATTTCTTGAGTATCGCCGCAAGACAGGCGAGACGATATGCGGAACCGTGCCGATCGCGATATTGCTGTCGATGCTGAGTGAGCCAGACCAGGCACACTTGGTACAATATGCAAGCTCCGGCGAGATGACGGGAGATTATACCAACTCGGTGAGCTATCTATCCGTTGCCTTTTCCGGGGCGTGGGGCAATGCGTCGAAGGTCGAACCGCAAGCGGACAACACGGTGCTGACGCTGCAGGATAAGGAACAGCTCTTGACGCTGGCGCGGAAGACAATGATCTACGCCCTGACGAACCGGCGCGTGCCGGAAGCATCCGATCTGGATATCACACCCAGCGCCGTGATGAGTGCTCCGCGCGCGGCGTTTGTCACGTTGAAGGAAAACTCTCGGCTCAGAGGTTGCATCGGTGACATCTTCCCGCAGAGACCCTTGTACAAATCGGTCATTATCAATGCGATCAACGCCTGCGTGAATGATCGGCGTTTTCGGCCGGTCTCACTCCAGGAATGTAAGGACATCACAATCGAGATCTCGGCGCTGACGGCTCCGACGCCCGTTGATTCGTCGAGTGACATCCGGCTCGGCACCGACGGGGTCGTACTCAATAAGGACGGACGTACTGCCGTGTTCCTTCCGCAAGTCGCCCCCGAGCAGGGTTGGAATCTCGATGAGACGCTCACGGAACTATCGCTCAAGGCGGGATTGCCTCCCGATGCATGGAAGGAAGGGGCGAGCTTTCTGGTCTTCCAGGCCGACGTTTTCGGTGAGAATGAGAAATGAGATTCGCCCGAGGCTTGCTGATATTCAGTTACGGCCTGTTTTCCATCGCCGCACAAACCTTGCTCTTCCGCGAGTTTATCACAGCCTTCGAAGGCAACGACATAAGCATCGGCATCTTCTTTGGCACGTGGTTCCTGTGGGTCGGCGTCGGGGCGCTGATCGTTCGCCGAGCCAACGGCCTGATCGAGAAATTGGCGGCAAAGACGGAGCTTCTTTTCTTAGCTTATTTACCGGCGTTCGTGCTTCAGGTCATTTTGATTATCCAGGCCCGTGAATTAGCCGGGGTCGAATCCTACGCCTTATGGTCCATTCGCGACATTCTCTGGGTCTCGATCATCGTCAACGCCCCGATC
>CAYZAH010000786.1:0-2627 GCA_964475805.1 uncultured Pirellulales bacterium
CCCGGTCACAGACGATCTGGCCACGCCGAGCACCTCGGCAATATCCTTGCTCCTGGCTCCGTCTGATTCGGCCGCCAGGTTGAAGATCGCCTCCAGGTAATCCTCCAGAGAGGCACTGAGCTTCGCCTTGTTTGTCTGACCCATCATGAAGACCTATGTCCTGCCAAGTCCCTTAAAGAATAGTTAGTTATACCTAACTTTGTCAAGTGTCCCGGATGATTTTTCTTCCGGAATGCCGAGCAAGGACCGCTGCATGCCCCGGATGCGGATGCCTACCGTCAGGCCTGGAACGAGCCGAAGAGGCGGGATCAACGATTTTGAGAAAAAAACGCTTGTTCGTCCGCCCGCCCCGCACTACAATGAGCCCACTTGATCGGGGCGTGGCGCAGTTTGGCTAGCGCGCTTGCATGGGGTGCAAGAGGTCGGTGGTTCAAGTCCACTCGCCCCGATTTTTCCTTTCTTTCGTTGCCTGCGCAGTCCGCATTCGCCGGCGAAATCCCCGTGATAACCGTAGGCATGCTCTCTCCAATACGCCTGGCAGGACTCGAACCTGCAACCTTCGGTTCCGTAGACCGACGCTCTATCCAATTGAGCTACAGGCGCCCGAATACTCAATCCCGTGCAGTATAGTGGGTGGGCAAAGATGCTGTCAATTGAAATATCCGAACTGGCTCCTGGTCTCCCGTCCGAGGCTGGAACGAGACGGTAGCGGCGTACGGTCAACACAACACGTCACATGCATACGCCAGTTGTGAGATGGCGGCACCACACGAGAGTGATACCTATTGCGACCTCGCCTACATCGGAGGAGGAGGTGCACTTGCATTTTTCGATCCAAAAAGATAGCATGTATTGCCATGTGTGGGGTTGCCGCCGGTGGTCTCACGTCTGGATATCGATTGGTTCAAGAAGAATCTTGAGCGTGCACATGAAAGGAAACAGAAAATGTGGTCGATGGTGAGATCGAAAGGATTCTCCCTGACAGTGGGTTGTTGTCTGGGCCTGCTTGTGACGGGGTTGGTTCGCGGGCAAGCAGACAGCGGCACAGCCGAGGAGAAGCCGACCACGATTCCGGTGGTGCTTAATCTCAAAAGGCCGACGGATACGGATATTCTCAAGCTCCACAACGGCGACCAGCTCACGGGCACGATTCTCAACAAGAATCTGAGCATTCGAACGGCCTACGCGGAGATCAGCCTGGACAGCCGAATCATCGCCGGCGTCGATCTCGAAGGCGGCGCGGACAACATCGAAGCGATCGTGACGGTCAACAATAACCGTTTCAGCGGGTTTATCGACGATGCGGCTTTCACCTTCAAGCTGCAAGGCGGGCCGACCATCCAGATCCGCCGCGAAAAGGTCTCGAAGGCCATCTTCCGCGTGCGCGAGCAAGAGCGCGAAGGGATACCCGAGCGCCAGTTTCTCGTCTTGAAGAACGGTGACTTCTTCAGCGGCAAGGTGAACAACGACAGTCTTTCTGTCGCCACCACGTACGCAAAGATCCCCGTGGACCTGTCTCAAGTGGACAAGATTTCATTTACCGGGGACAAGAATGTGCTAACCAAGATAACCATGACCAACGGCGACATCGTGCAGGGGATACTGGAGACGGAGGACATAGACCTGAGTCTGGACGTGGGAGGAGAAGCCAAGATCTACGAGGATCGCATTGATACGCTCTATTGCAGGGCCGGGTACGTGCCGCCGGCGTATCTTGGCGCAGCCACATTGGCGGACGACACGTGGGCAAAAACCCTCGCGCTGGATCCGGGCGATGGCGTCGGGATGAAATTCGTTTTGATTCCCGCGGGCGAATTGACAATGGATTCTCCCGGTGGGGATCCTGGTCAGCGTGCCCGAACGCCGGGCCGGCGTCAGCAGCGCCGGGTCCGGCTGAGCAGGCCATTCTACATGCTGGCGACCGAAGTCACCCAACGTCAGTACAGCCTGATCATGGACACGAATCCCAGCGATTTCAAGGACGACGACAACCCCGTGGAGATGGTGTCGTGGGACGAGGCGATGGAATTCTGCCGCAAGCTGTCCGCAAAAACGGGAAAGCAAATATCGTTGCCGACGGAAGCCCGGTGGGAATACGCCTGCAGGGCGGGTACGAGCGCGAGGTTCTCCATGGGCGACGACGAGGGGCCTTTGGGACTCTACTGCTGGTACGCCGCGAACAGTGACAAGCAAACCCATCCGGTGGGGCAGAAGAAGCCGAACGCCTGGGGCCTCTACGATATGCACGGAAATGTCTGGGAATGGTGCACTGACTGGTACGGCAGCGGCTATCATCCGAGGGGCAGCAGCCCGAGCACGGATTCGAAAGACTCGCCAAACGCGACCCACCGCGTGCTTCGCGGAGGCTCCTGGTACAATGATCCGGTAGACTGCCAATCCACCTCTCGCGTCAGGTATGCGCCGGGAGATCGCGACAACAGCATCGGTTTTCGTGTTGTCCTGGACTTGAGATAAACTACCCTGAAAGAAGGCGCGGAATCTCCGGCCGGAGACTGGAAGGGGGTCGCGCCGGGCTGCTGAGGCCGAGACGGATCGACGGCGGTAAGCAAATAAGAAGCCCGAATTGAGGTATTCCCTTATTTCAGTTCGGCGCAAAGGCGTTAAGT
>CAYZAH010000787.1:0-2610 GCA_964475805.1 uncultured Pirellulales bacterium
TTCGAGCCGTCCATCCGGAGGCCGTCGCCGTCGTATCCGGCGATCCACTCGGGCGTGCCCACAATGGTGCCGTGATTGTCGTGGCCGGACCAGTCCACGGCCACGCTACCCGCGCCTTCGTCGAGCTTCCACCAGCCCATCAGGGTCGGGTCGGTGACGGCAATCGCGGGAACGGTGCTGAAGCTCCACACGTTGCCTTTGTACGTGACGACACCGTCGAACTCATCGACGCGCCAATAGTAAGTCATCTCCTTCTCGAGCGGACCGGGGTTGTAGGTCGTCTCGGTTAGCGGCAATCCTCCGGCCGCGTTGTTCACGTCGTCGAAGCTGGTGCCGAAATACACCGTGTGAAGCTTGGCGCCGAAGCCGGAGGTCCAGCTTAACTGCACGCTGGTATCGATGTAATCTGCGCCATCGCCCGGGCTGGGATCGTAGGCCTTCTTCGGCGGAACCGTGAAGCTCCAGACGTCGCCTTTCCACGGGCTGTTGGGGTCGGCGTCGTTGACCTCGTCGATCCGCCAGTAGTAGGTCGTTCCGGGCACGAGGCCGTCCGGATACGGAAATCCGGGGAATCCCGCCACGAAGAACGTGTCTGTTTGATTGCCTCGGAATACGTCGGAGTCCGGCGTGGCGTTGTTAACGTCGTCAAAATTCTCGCCCAGGTACACGTCATGCGAGACCGCAAGCTCACCCGGCTGCCAGCTCAGATTCACCCAGGTATCCTCATACAAGGCGCCGTTCGCCGGAACAGGGCTGTAAGCTTTCACAATAGCGGCGCCCTGATTCAACATGCTCGCGGCGATCTGCTCTTCGGTGAGGACCTGGTCGTAGAGCCTTACGTCGTCCACCATGCCGACGTAGAAATAGTCTCCCGCCGGCACGTCGGTGCGTCCGGCGCCGATGGAGAGAATTTGCTCGGTATTCAGGCTGATCGTACCGGCGGCCTCGGCGGCTTGCACGCCGTCGACATAAAGCTTCATATCGCCGGGCGCGTAGGTCCCCGCCACGTGGGTCCATTCGCCGGCCTGGACGGCCGGCCCCGCCGCATTGGTCCAGCCGGAACCGTTTCCGATCCAGAATTGCCAGGTGTCACCGCTGGAGGCGTAAATGATGTAGCCCCTCTGCGGACCGTCGTCACGGGACGTGATCGGAGACCTGTACCCCGTGCTGCCAGGCTCCACGTTGGCCCATAGGCTGACGGTAAAGGCGTCTTCCGGATTAAGCTCCGGGCTGTAGGGTACGACCACACGGTCCGGCGAGCCGGCGAACTGAAGCGCGCCGCCGAAATATCCCGTCACCCATTGCGGGTCGCCTTCGAGGGTGCCGTCGTGACCATTGCCGGTGACGTCCGTCACGATCGTGCCGGAACCTTCATCCAGCGTCCACTGCGCCAGCAGCGCCGCGGAAGCATGGCCGGCCAGTCCGAAGACCAGGATCAATACAAATAGATAAATCAATTTCCTGTACATCATAAGCTCCTTATGGAAACGTTCTGAGTGCCGCCCTCTGGCCACGCGCCAAAGCGGTCGGCAATGATTCTTTGCGTTCGCGACAAGCGGTATCTTGTTAGATTCGGGATAGCGCTGTTTTATTTCATCTATGCAGCCGTGGCCCATGCCGGATTGGCCGGCACGGGCCACAGGCTGACGTTACTTCTGTTTCCGTACGTCCTAAGGTTACGGTTGCGGTTCAGCGGTAGGGGGATAGAGACGGATGTCGTCGAAGTACATCGTCCCCGTTCCGCCCGGACCGGCTGTGCCGGATTTCGTACCCAGGCCAATGGCAATACTGTCCACGTTGGCCAGATTGATTCCCTGATCGGCAAAGTCCTGAAGCGGGATCGGCCACTCGGTCCAGGTGTCAATCGTAGCCGCCGCCGGATCGGGGTGCGGCACGACCGCCGGAGCGCCCGTACTGTTGGCTATCGCCACGTACATCGGCTCAGCCGCATTGTTGGCAATGCCGACGTCCTGCTGTGCCCACTGGCCACTGACGTTGCCGGTCATCGTGACGTTCGCAAAGACCGCCTGGCAGGTGGTTGCCGCATCGTGGCTGGTCACGGCCAGGCCGATATAGACCTGCGAGTTCATGGAGATGTTTCGCGGCGCCGCCGCCGTGATCGGCGACCACGTCGTCCCGTTGGCCGAATGGGTCACGGTGAAGTTGCCCGCGACGTCGCGTTCGAGCTTGACCCAGTACGGCGCAGCAAGCCCCGTCTGGTTCGTGCTAAAGCTCGTGCCGTCCGTATCGAGGCGGCCCTGGAAGGCCACGCCGTTGGCGGGTGTCACGCACGCGAAGGCGTTTTTCGAGCCGGCGTCCAATGTCTCACGGATCATCACACCGGCTTTCGCCCAGTCGTTGGTATTCTCGACGCTGCGGACCTGCGCTACAATCGAGCCGGCGCCGGTGAGCGTTTTGAACGCATAGTGGAACTGATCGGCGGCGCCCCAGATATCAGCGCCGGAGCCGGTCATTGTGTACGTGCCCACCGGAGCCTCCACGAAGCTGCCCACCGAAGCCGGGTAGCCTCTGAACCACAGTGACAATGTACTCAAACCGTGGCGGGTCCAGTCACGCGGAGCGGTCAGCGTGAGCTTACCTTCCGAGTTG
>CAYZAH010000788.1:0-2610 GCA_964475805.1 uncultured Pirellulales bacterium
GGACTAACTGGAGCCGTTTCGTCCCAGCCGCCGGATCGCCGGAACGGATTTCGGCCAGAACTGCCTCCGAGACATAGAGCTCAAACCTGGCGCGAACCTGTTGCCACCAATCTCGAGTAATCTGCTGGTGCGCGGCCACAACCAAGTCGCGACTGGGATAGGCTGCGAGATAACTTATGATCGAGGTTTCGACGTACACTGTTTGCATGGGCTTATTGTACCTATGTGAAGTCTGAGATGCCACACAATTCGAGGGGAACCGTACTTAGACAGGTTCATGAGTTGAGCTGCCTCTGTGTTCCTGGTGCTCTCAGTGGCAGAAGAGCTGCGCTCACGCCATGAGGTAGCTGGAGCCGGTCTCTTGCCGGGGGAGTCTGCGCTCATCCTTTCTACAGGATTACGTGATAACGCACGGGCTGCTTGCGGCACGGAGGAGTAGGGAACGTCACTTATCCGATGGCTCTTCGGCCGTGTTGTCGACATCGGTGATTTCCGTGGCGGTCATCACTTCTACGACCGTCTTCCTCATCGTCGACTGTCCGGTCGTATCGACACCCCTGAGGGTCTCCTTGAGCGCATCGCTTACGGAGGCCGTGCCGGGCTTTTCTGAACTTTCAGGTACCCTCGCGACTCGCCGAGTCCGCTGCAAATGATGCACGGACGTGCCGCTGAATGTATCACTGGCTACCAAAAGCTGGCCCTGCACTCTCTGAGGGGTAGGCTCCTTGGCAACCACACAAGACATCCAGACCGAGCCCGATTGGGGAGACGGCCGGCCGACCGAACGATCCGATACGGCCAATGAAGGCTGTTCGGTGTTGTGGCTGGTACCGGTGAGCTTCGCGACAGAGTCGTTCACGCTCGGCCCTTGGGTTGACTTGACGCTCGAACAACCCGCCAATGTGAATGCGGCCAGCACGGCCGGAAGAAGAACGTGATGCTTTTTCGAGTCTTTCATTTTGGCATCCTCCATAACAATCAATTCTCGGCCTTCATGGCCATCCAAAAAACAGAGCGTTCCAAACACCACCTTGCCGGGACCGGTCCAACCGTCCCGTTTGCTCTGAAAGACGTTCGCCAACGATCTGATGTCGCTGGCGCAGTTTATCCTGCCAGTTCGTTTTCACTCTTGCAAGATAAATATTATAGGACGTAGTATTTTTTCGCGTCTGTCTCCTGGCGGGAGGACACAAACGTAATGCCGGGGGAGACTTACGAAAGTAGGCTCCTCAAAGAAACTTTTGCGACGAACCCTTTTTGCGCCTCCCGGAGGAACGGCGTCTGCGACCAAGAGTCAATAATCAGTCTACGCCTAACGTATGGTCAATCGCTGGCGGCTACATAGCTGGAGAGGGTTCTGAGGTTGTTGATGAAGGTTTGGGTAGTAATGACCTGACCCGTGGGGTTAGGGCTGGGGGCGGTTCTGAGCTGGCCGGACTCGATCCAGCGGCCATGCTCGTCCAGGCGGGCGATGATCGACTTGACGCGATTCGTCAAGGCCGGGCTTGGAGCGGAGGGCGATTTTTTCTTGGGGCGATTCAAGGGCGAGACGCCCTCGCCACGATTCATGTCTTTCAGGCGCTCGTACTCGCGGGCGATGGAATCGACGCCATAGCCGATCTTGAAAGAATAGTGCGTGGGCACGTCGGCGTCGCTGTAAGTCAGCTCGTAGTCCTCGCGAGTGAAGTAGAGCGGCTTGTTTGTCTTTAACTCGTAGAAGCGGGCTAAGCGGCCGTCGGGCAGCCGGGACCGGCGGAGGTACTCGATGGCGCGAGGCAGCGGTTCGAGGTATTTCTTCTTGCCCGTGGCGCGGTACAGCGTCAGCAGGGTCCGCATGACGCCTTGCGATTCGCCGCCGGTGACGGCGGGCGGCTCGAACTTTCGCGCCCAGGCCGGGTGCATGTCCGCGTCGTATTGCTGCGCCCACGCGGGTTGCGGCTCGGGCATCTGGGCCAGGATGATGAAGTCGCCGGCCTTTTCCGCCGCGGCCTTGTATTTCGGGTCGCCATAGATATCGGAGGCTTCGAGCATGGTCGCTATCGTATCGGCGATGGTGCTGTCGTTGAACGTGTAGTAGCTCTTGTAGTCTTTTTTCGGGAAGGTCCGCGACCAGGAGTCCGGGTAACTTGCTTTCTTGACGGGGAATTTGGCCGGGTCGGGCGGTGCGCTGAAACGCTGAGGCCAGGCGCCGTTGGGATACTGGACGTCGAGCAGGGTGTTCAGGGCGAATTGCACCGCCTCGTGGATCTTGGGGTCTTTGAAATCCAGCGTCCGGTCAACGTGCATGAGAAGGCGAATGGCCGACTGCGTGGTGTTGTCGTCCAACGTGCTGACGTTGCGGGCGTCGTCTCTTTGCGGATCGACGCGGTAGGCGTAGCGGCTGCGCTTGGCGGGATCGAACTCGATGCGGTAGTCCCAGCCGCCGGAGCGCAGTTGGCCCCGGACCAGGGCGTAGGCGGCGTCTCTTGCGGCGTCGAGATAGTACGAATCGCCCGTGGCGTCGTAGGCGGTCAGGAAGACCATGCCGACCGAAGGTGTGCCCGGCGGCTGGACCCAGACCATAGTGTCGGTGGCCTTTTCTTCGCCTTCGCGTTGAGTCAGGTCGGCGCT
>CAYZAH010000789.1:0-2608 GCA_964475805.1 uncultured Pirellulales bacterium
GCTTTACGACGTTCGCAACTACGGCGCGAAGGGCGACGGCAAGACGCTATGCACGACCTCCATTCAAAAAGCTATCGACGAGTGTTCCGGATCGGGAGGTGGGACGGTTTATCTACCGCCCGGTACGTTTTTATCCGGCACGATCACCTTGAAGACCGGCGTGACGCTCAAACTCGATCCGGCTTGCACGTTGTTGGGCAGCACGGAACTGAAAGACTATCCGCCTACCATCCAGGCCTTCAGGTCCTACACGGACAACTATACCGATAAGAGCTTGATCTGCGCCGAGAAAGTCGAACGCATCGCCATCACGGGCAGCGGGACCATCGATGGTCAGGGTGCGTCCTTCAAGGGTCCGTATAAGGTGCGTCCTTACATGATCCGGATTATCGAGTGCCGGAACGTGGCGGTTGAGGACGTGACCATCAAGAATTCGCCGATGTGGGTGCAGCATTATTTAGCGTGCGACGACGTGCGTATCTCAGGCGTTACCGTCCGAAGCGTCGTCAATCACAACAACGACGGCATCGACATAGACTCGTGCCACAGGGTCGTCATTTCGGATTGCAATATCCGATCCGGCGACGATGCCATCGTGTTCAAGAGCACGTCGGCTCGGCTGTGCCGGGACGTGGCGGTCAGCAATTGCGTCCTGAGCACGCGATGCAACGCTCTGAAGATGGGAACCGAATCCAACGGGGGCTTTCAGAATATCGTGATTACCGGTTGCGCGATTTACGACACGCGATTAGCGGGCATAGCGCTGGAGATCGTGGACGGCGGTATGATGGACCGCGTGGTCGTCTCGAATATCACGATGGACAACGTCGGCGCCCCGATCTTCCTGCGATTGGGCAATCGCGCTCGCCCGTTTAAGGAAGATATGGAAAAGCCGGGCATTGGCGTTATGCGAAACATAACGATCAGCAACATCGAAGCGACCGGCGCCAATCCCACGGGCTGCGCGATTTGCGGCTTGCCCGAAGCGAAAATAGAAAACGTCACGCTGAGCAACGTGAGGCTGTCCTTCGAGGGCGGTGGAACGAAAACCGACGCGGCCCGGCCGATCCCCGAGGAGCCGACGGCTTATCCGGAATACAGGATGTTCGGCAAGCTGCCCGCGTATGGATTCTACGGCCGGCACGTCAAGGGCCTCAAGCTGCTCAACGTGCAATTGCAGTATCAAAAGCCCGACCAACGGCACGCATTAATCCTTGACGACGTGGAAGATGCACTGATCGACGATCTCGATGCTCCATACTCACCGGGCGCCGAGGCGATTGTTCAGCTTACCGACGCGAGAGACATATTCGTTCGCGGGTGTAGGCCAAAGGCCGGAACCGGTGTCTTCTTGAAAGTTGAAGGCACCAAAAGCAAAGGGATTGTTCTTACCGGTAATGATTTCAGAAGTGCTGCCAATGTCGTCGAGCAAACGGCGGGTGTTCCAACAAAGGCAGTATCGGAAATAGCGAATTTGGTTGACTGAGAAAGAGACACATGATTTTACCGAAGTATTCATTTGGAATCGGCGACAGGTTTTGTCATCAGGGCAAGGCGCAACTGTCCGCTGTGATGAAGGCGAACGAGTCCGGCCTGAATATCGCGCCCGTCTGGAACAAGTCGAACAGGGAACATACGATCATCGGAACAACGCCGACGGACACCCGCAAGGAAGCGGACGAGGCTGTGGCGGCCTGTGGATACGAAGGGCCCTATTTCGTGGACGCCGATCATGTCGGATTGGGTAACGTGGATGCGTTTATCGAATCCAGCGATTTTTTCACGTTGGACGTTGCCGACTTCATTACCAAGCCGGCCGACGAAGCGGATGTTGATTCATTCGTCAAGAAGCATAGCAAGTACGTCGGCTCACTCGCCGTTGATGGGATCGACCGCCGCCTGGAGATTTCCGCCGGGCAAATTAAGGCGATAGCCGAGAAGTCGTTGTTAGCTATCCGGGAAGCAGGCAAGATATATCGCCACGTCGCCGAGGCCAAAGGCGAAGGTAACTTCGTTACGGAAGTTTCGATGGACGAGACGGACCAGCCGCAGACACCGGTCGAGATGTTATTCATTCTGGCGGCTATTGCCGACGAAGGAATTCCAGCCCAGACGATCGCGCCGAAATTTACCGGGCGATTCAACAAGGGCGTAGATTACGTTGGTGACGTGGCAGGCTTCGCCAGAGAATTCGATGAAGACGTGGCGGTTGTGGCTTTCGCCGTTCGAGAGTTCGGGTTGCCCGAGAACCTCAAACTGAGCGTCCATTCCGGCAGCGACAAATTTTCCATTTACCGCCCGATGGCCGAGACGCTGAAGAAATTTGACGCGGGCCTGCATCTCAAGACGGCGGGCACGACCTGGCTGGAAGAGCTGATCGGCCTGGCAATGGCCGGGGGCGAGGGGCTGTCCATCGCTAAGGAAATCTATGCCACGGCACTCTCGCGGCTCGGCGAGCTATGCGGCCCGTATGCCACCGTTATCGACATCGACACGGCCAGCCTGCCCGCCCCCGAAGAGGTGGATGCGTGGGACGAGCAGTGTTTCGTCTCAAATTTAAGGCATGACCCCTCGTGCGAACGGTACAATCCGAGCTTTCGCCAGCTTT
>CAYZAH010000790.1:0-2598 GCA_964475805.1 uncultured Pirellulales bacterium
GGGCAAGTCTCTTTCAGTCATCGATCCTCCGTTTGTAGTGACGCCGTAAGGCGTTACCTTGATATGCCCTTACGGGCACACTACGAACGGTTCTTGTTCGACGCAACGATCTTTTGACAAAACGTCAGATACTCCTTTTCCACCGGCTCGAAGTCCGCGCCGATATACTCCTGGAATAGTAACAGACCGACGATGTGATTCCATAAGATATTTCGCGGTATGCTTCTGTCGGCCGCAATATGTTCGCTAACTTTGTCGAGCGGCCAGTCTCCTCGGAACCCGTCCGCGAGCAGTCGCTTGTAAGTCTCCGCGTATCGCCCGTTCTCCGCTTCGCGCAGGAAACGAACCAGGGCGTAGGACTCGCTGTAGAAAGCCGTGACGGCTTCGGCCTGGTCGGCCGCAAGCACGTCGCCGGGCTGCGTCCCAATCAACTTCTCCAGCGGTATCATTTTGCCGTTAGAGAGTGTCTTGCGCAACGCATCCAGGCGGTACCCGTTGTCCTCCGGCTCGAAATGAAGCGTTCCGTTCTCGGTCCAGTGCGTCTCGAAGAGCATCGCCACGCCCTCGTCGAGCCAGCTCGGCAGGCGAAAGGCAAAGTACGTGTCACTGAATTGATGCCATCCCTCGTGACCGAGGACGCTGAGCGTGCGCTCCCAGCCGATGTCGTAGGCCACGCACGCTCCCTCGTAATAGTACGCCCCGGCCTTGATTTGACAGAAGACCTCGGCCTGCTCGCCCGCGAAGCCCAACGTGAAATCCTCCCACTGCCGGCGGTCGGCAAAAAGATAAATAATGGATTTGGATTTTGCTCGAACCGGCTCGGGCAACTGGCGATTATAGGCCCCATACGCCGACTCCATAAACTCGGGGATCCGGGAGAGCATCAGGGGTTTCATGAGCGTGGTGAGGATCGTATAATGCCTGGTGGTCAGTTTGAGGCCGGTGCCGTGCTTGCTCTCCCATGCCTCTATATTCTCCAGGTCCGGCAGATGCATGTTCAGCAGATAGTTGTACACGACGTTCCAGATTTCGGGGCGTCGAGCGGAGGACTGCGGCGTTGCGATCTTATCAGACTTGCAGCCGGCAAGGCAGATAATCGCGATGATGCAAAGCAGGGTAGACCTTCTCACCACACCCATCCTCCAATAGACTTATCCCGGCGACCCACCGCTCGGCCGGGATAAGAAGGAATTCACCCAACATCTCCTGCCTCTCTCCGTCTTTACCATCGGCTGCTCATGGAGGCGAGTTAACAACATTCTCCAGAGGGAACGGTTTCGCGGACGAAAAGGAGAGGCGAGGCGGCCCTCCCTGCTTCGCTGAATATCGAATGTCGAACACCGAATGTCGAATGATGAAGGGGCTGTGAGACGTGGTATGCGCTCTGGCGTCAGGGTCCGGGCAAGAACTCAGTAGTCAATAGTCATTCGTCAATAATCATTTGCCTACAGGTTCTTGAAGTCGGCCTCGAAGGCTTCGGCGGTGAAGAGATAGACTTCGGTTTGCGGGTCCTTCCAAACGTCGGGACCCAGACCCGCCTTGTGGGCGCAGCAGTACGAGAGGAATTGCTCCTTCGTCCAGCCCGTCTCGGTCGCCACCTGGGGCAGGAAGCAGCCGGAGAAGAGGCCCCGCTTGATGTAAATGCCGTCCACGCCCAACCGCAAGCTCAGCGGATCGTCCGTTCGCTTCAAAGGCGAGAGAACGGAAATCTCGATATCCAGTTTCTCCAACTCGCGCGGCCGGATCGGATCGGAGAGAAAACGCGGATCGCTCGTCGCCGCGGCTTTTGCCATCTGGGCCACCAGTTCGATCAAGGGACAGTCAGACGTGAATTGGCCGATACACCCCCGGAGCCGGCCGCGATTCTTCAACGTCACGAAGCAGCCGCACGGGGCGTTCAGATCGGGATCATCGGACTTCGCCTTGGGCAGTGGCTTTTTTGATACTACCGCCTCGACACTGTCGCGGGCGACTTTCAGGAGCGTTTGCTTTTGCTTATCGTCCATCGCAATCCGTTACCTGTTATTTAGCCCCCGGTTCCACCGGGGGTTCTCACTACCGACGATTCTCAATGAATCCATTTTATCACAAGAAAGCCGCCGATCAAAAGGACAACAAACGCCAAAGAAAACCAGTTGAAATATTTCTCGACGAACGGGCGGATTTTCTCGCCCTTCCAGCCCATCAGCCCGGCTACGATAAAGAACCGCGCCGACCGGCTCACCGTCGAGGCGATTAGAAAGCCGAGGAAATTGATCCGGGCCACGCCCGCCGAGATCGTGCAGACCTTGTAGGGTAGGGGCGTGAAGCCGCACGTGAAGACGATCCAGAAATCATACTCGTCGTACCAGCGCTGGAATTTCGCGAAGTTAGCTTCGGTCAGGCCGACCGCGCCTAAGTGCACGAAGACCCACGGCCCTATCGCCTCCCACAAAAACATCCCGATGCAATAGCCTAAAGTCCCGCCGAGCACCGAGGCAATCGAGCAGGCCAGCGCGAACCGCAGCCATTTCTTCGGCGCCCCGAGCGCCAGCGGACCAAGCAGCACGTCCGGCGGCACGGGAAAGAAGCTGGACTCAGCGAAGCTCAGGATGAACA
>CAYZAH010000791.1:0-2591 GCA_964475805.1 uncultured Pirellulales bacterium
AGCACGTCCAACGCCCTGCCTCATACCCCGCTCTAAAGGGGTGCCACCGCCCAATACGTCAGTGTGGAAGAAAATTGTACCCTACCCTTCTCTCCGATGTTTTCCGAGAACCACTCATTTTCAGAGCTACCCTAAAAGCCATAAATATTATACCACATCTACAGTAAGATGTCTATTGTGGTGATTACTTATTTTCGTTGACTTGCGTCCTTTTTTTGGGCCGAAGAGCGTGTACCCCCAAGAATTCCTATAGGACGTTTTGGAAGGAGTTGGATAAAAGGTCACTCATTCGGAACTCATAGGTCTTTCGGGGGATTTCTGACAATCCGGGACTCCGATGATAGGGACCTGTCTGTAAAAACCTTGTTTATTCTCGTCGACAAGCGCCAGAAAACGCAAGGAAGCCTCATGAACAGCGTTCAACAATGCTCCAACCTGCCAGCCATTCTGCCCAGCCCGGGCGATGGTTAGTTCCGTGTCCTACTGTTGTGACAGAGGAGGGATTGAGAGGCCAACAAGGACTCGAACCTTCGACCTACGGATTAGAAATCCACCTGTCTTCTTGTAGGTCCCTTTTTGACAGTAACTTATTGTGGCTTTTTGAGCCAAAAACTGGAATTACAAGTCATTAACAAGTGAAGTAGCAGGTCAATAACAAGTGGTTTACCACTGGCGACTGACGCAAAAATGACGCAGATTTTGAATAGCCTCTACTCTCGTAGAAGCAACTCATAATGATAAGCCTTGGGTTGTGCGGCCTGCCGCTGCAAAGCCACCAGATCGGCCTCCACCTTATCCAGGGCCTCCATCGCCTCCGACTTATGCGGTAGTGGCTGCTGCCCCAACGCCACCTGCAACTCGCGCCAACGAGCGGCGTGGACGTTGTTGTGCTTCACCGTGAAATTGTGAACGACTTCAGACTGCTTGACCATAGGCGTGGACAACTCCGCCAGGTTCAGCCCCTCGGCCAACTGCTCACGAGTAAAAGTCCCCATTTCCTGCCCGTCGATCTTGAGCAGGTACCGCCCATTCTTCAGGCCGGTTACCTTGAGAGGTTGCCAATCCACCGTCTTAAAGAAATCGGAGCTTTGCATCGCCAGCCTCACCACGGGGTCTTCCATGTTCACGGGCATTGGAAGCGCCTTGTCATTCTGGGTCCAGGTCAAGCCGTCGGATGCCTTGAGGCCCGAGACCTCCGTGTTGTCCGTTCGCACGGCTTTGACAGCGATGGCGTCGATCTGCACAGCGGTGACCGTGGCCGGGGCGTTCCACGCCTTCAGCAAGGCTTCGGCCATCAGCAAGTGACCGCTGGGGCCGGGGTGGACGCGGTCCGGGATGATCTTCTGGGCCGTTTTAGGATCTGCGGCCTCGGCTTTCTCGAGCGCCGCCACGATAGATGTGTTCAGGTCGGCCAGGTCACAGCCCTGTTGTCGGGATAGTTCCTTGACGAATTGCCCATAGCGCACCATTATGGCGTTATAACCGCCGGGGAAACGGGCGGCTCGAGTGACGTCGTCGTAAGGCGACGGCTCGATCAAGGTCAGCCGGATGCCGGGAAGCGTCACTTTGACGCTGGCCAAAATGTGCTCAAAGCCGGTCTTGTAGACGTCGAAAATCTGCTCGTCGAAGGCCCGGTACTTACCGTCGTTCATACCGAGCATGATCGTCATGACGGTGGGCTTATAGGGAAACACGTCGCGTTTGAGCCGCAGGTCTATGGGTCCGGCCCAGCCGCCCGTGACGCGGTCGCCGCCCACGCCCGAGTGGACGAAACTCACGTTCAGTTGCGGAAAGCGCGTCACCACGTAGGTCTCGGTGTACGTCGTGTAGAGCCGCTGTTCCGTGATGCTGTCGCCGTAGAAAACGACGCGATCTCCATCCTTCAGGTAGAAATCACCCTGCGCCCACGTCAGAGGCGCCACCGACAAACAAGCCAACCAGACAGCCAGAACTAATTTCAACGATCTCATAATCACCTCACTGTAGGTAGACAATAAAGCGGGTTAACAAGCGCCAGCGTTCCGAAGGATACCCTCGGGCGCGGCATCTGTCAAGAACTACGCCGCCACCCCTGCGGCGTGCATCCCGTACATAAGTTGTTATGAGGCCGAGGGGCGGGACGGCCTCTACCTTTCTTTCCTGTCGGGAGCCTGATCGAGCAATAGAATGTCTGCGGGCCAAGGCGCGACAACCACGCGGTTAAACACCTGGAATTCAGAAATGCCCATTCCCTTGCCCTCAAGCGGCGTGCAGACGCAACGCACGTAGCGGCCCGCAAGCGGCTTGGCGAAAACGAGCGGGAACGAGTAAACCAGACGGCCGCAAGCCGGCAGGCTGGCGTAGGCTGGGCTGTCGTCGTGTTCCCAAGGCTCATAGTCACCCGGAGGATGCCACAGGTCATCGTGCCGGATGGTCCCGGCCAGCTGCCACCGCCGACCATCGTCCGAAACGGCTACGTCGATCGAGGCCGGGTGGCAGAAGATCGCGTTGGGTTGATGGGTGCTCACACGCACGGCGGCGATCTTCGCCTGGCCTTGCAGATCAACGACAAAGGTAACCGGCTCGCCCGGGTCCCAGAATGCTGTGGCGGG
>CAYZAH010000792.1:0-2590 GCA_964475805.1 uncultured Pirellulales bacterium
CGCTGCCGCGCTCGCCGGCGCCGTGCAGGAAGAGCATCAGGGGCCAGCGCTTGTCGGTCTGACCGTAGCCTTCCGGCAGAAACAGCAGATACTTGCAGGTCAGCTTCTTCGTAATCGTCTTCTCGAAGGCTTTCGCTTTCTGGTCGCCCCCACGAGCCGAATCAGATCCCATCGCTTTCTTCTCCACTGGCGCGGTGCCCATCAAAAGCAGGACCGCAGTCACACAACAAAACAGGCAAACTCTCTTCATGGTCGGATACCTCCAAAAACGTCATTCCCGCGAAGGCGGGCATCCATTAGTCACGCGCCGGAACCCTCGTCGAGAATCTTCGGCACCTTGAAGAAATGTCCATCCCGCTGCGGGGCATTTGCCAGCGTCTTTTCGACTCCAAGAGACTCTCTCGCACAGTCCTCACGGAAAACGTTGCTGATCGGCAGGCAATGCGCCAGTGGCTCGACGTTGTCGGTGTCCAGCTCGTTCATCTTCTCCACGTAGCCGAGGATGGTACTGAGCTGGCTGGCAAACTCCCCGACCTCAGTCTCGGTCAGCTCCAGCCGGGCCAATTTGGCGACCTTTCGGACTTGGGCTTCGTCAATTCTCTTGGCCATGACGCTTGTCCCGCTTAAACAAAAAGCGAGGCAAAAACCCGCCCCGCTTCAAAGAGAACTTCTGTGAAAAACCGTGGTATTAACTGGCCGCTTTCTCGGCGGGTTTGTAGTCGCGTTTGGGCGGCTTCTGGACCAGTCCCATGCGTATGGCCTTGGCGGAGACCTTGATCCGGCAGACCTTGCCATCCACCACCGCCCGGACCTTCTGAACATTCGGCTTGAACTTGCGTTTGCTGATACCAGTCACCTTCCGGCCGACGCCGCCAAGATATTTCGCCTTACCGCGCCGGGCGATGCTCCGGCCCGCTCTCGTTCGCTTGCCTGTAAAGTAACACACTCTCGACATCAAATACGCTCCTAATGTACCCAATAAGGCTGGGGGGTCTTGACCCGCCAAAACAGCCTAATATAGGGTTCCGCACCAAGATTGCAAGCGCCAATCGCAATTTTCTGCAAGATTCCTCACATTTTGTCCGAGGCTCGCTAGCAGCCACCCACAATCCCGTGATTCGCTGATTTGCAGACGGTCGTTTATCATGGTATAACCATCCCATCATGATCGGGAGCATCCAAAAGGCGTTGATGAAGTATTGGGGCTACGATGGCTTCCTGCCGCTTCAGGAACGGGCGATGGAATGTGTCAGTCGCCGCAGAGATTCGGTCGTGGTCTTGCCGACCGGAGGGGGAAAGTCGCTCTGCTTCCAGGCACCCGCGGTCGTCATGGACGGGCTGACCGTTGTCGTTTCCCCACTGATCTCCCTGATGAAGGACCAGGTGGACGCCCTGAGAGAGTGCGACGTGCCCGCGGCACGGGTCGATAGCTCTCTGCCGGCCGAGGAAAAACGGGCCGTCCTGACGGCGATTCAAGACAACAAGCTCAAGCTCCTCTACGTCTCACCCGAACGGCTGGCTGCCGAGGACTTCATCGCGATGCTCAGCAAGACGAAAATCTCTTTCATTGCCATTGACGAGGCCCATTGCGTGAGCATGTGGGGCCACGACTTCCGGCCGGAGTATCGCCGGCTCGGGCTGCTCAAGCAAGCCTTTCCGGGCGTGACCATCGGCGCCTACACGGCCACCGCGACGGAACAGGTTCGCCACGACATCGCCGAACAACTGCACCTTGAGAACCCCGAGATGCTGATCGGCTCGTTTGACAGGCCGAATCTCGTGTACAAAGTCCAGCGGCGAGCGAACAAGCTGAGACAGGTCCGCGAGGTGCTCGACCGGCACAAGGGCGAATCCGGCATCATCTACTGCATCCGTCGCGACGACGTGGATACGCTGCACGCACAACTCGTCGGCGAGGGCTATAACGCCCTGCCCTACCACGCCGGCATGGCGGACGAAGACCGCAAGGCCAACCAGGAAGCGTTCATCAACGACAAGGCTGATACGATCGTTGCGACGATCGCCTTCGGGATGGGCATCGACAAGTCGAACGTCCGGTACGTGATTCACACGGGCATGCCCAAGTCCCTCGAACATTATCAGCAGGAGACCGGACGGGCCGGCCGGGACGGCCTCGAAGCCGAGTGCTGCCTGTTCTATTCGGGCGGTGATTACGGCACGTGGAAGAGCCTGATGCGCGACATGCAGCCCGAGGCCCGCGAGATCGCCATATCCAAGCTCAACCAGATGTACGACTACTGTACCGGCGGTATCTGCCGGCACAAGGCGATCCTTCGGTACTTCGGTCAGCGCTACGACAAGACCAACTGCGCCGCTTGCGACGTATGCCTGGGCGAGTTGGATTACATGGCCGACGCGATGGAGACCGCGCAGAAGATACTCTCGTGTATTGTCCGCCTGGGCGAGCGATTCGGGGCGGGCTATACCGCCGCCGTACTCACCGGCTCGACCGACAAACGCATCCTCGACAACAGACATGATATGCTCAGCACCTACGGCTTGTTGAGCGACCATTCTAAACACACGGTTCACGACTGGATCGAGCAGCTCGAAGGGCAGGATTGTATCC
>CAYZAH010000793.1:0-2588 GCA_964475805.1 uncultured Pirellulales bacterium
CTAAATGACTAAATGCAGTCCAATTCTTCTTTGGGACTATTTCGGCCAGATCGAATTCCAACTTTACCGGATCGCTGTTCTCGGACAGTCCCAATCGCCGTGACAGGCGGATAACGTGGGTGTCACAGGTGATCCCGGGAATACCGAAGGCGTCGCCCAGAACACAGTTGGCCGTCTTTCGCCCGACGCCGGGCAAGGTCAGAAGCTCTTCCATCGCATCGGGGACTTTACTGCCGTAGTGTTCGACGATCCGGGTGCACGCTCCCTTGATGTTGAGCGCCTTATTGCGGAAGAATCCCGTGCTGCGGATATCCGATTCGATCTCTTTCAAATCAGCTTTGGCCCACTCTTCGGCAGATTTGTACTTTTTGAACAGGTCTTTAGTGACCATGTTGACTCGCGCGTCGGTGCACTGCGCCGAGAGAATGGTTGCGATCAGCAACTCTAACGGGTTCACAAACCGAAGGGCAATCGCGGCGTGAGGGTAGGTCTTCTTCAATATGGGCCAGATTTTCTTGACGCGCTCTCGGGCCTGCTCTCTGTCGACTTTGATCTTCTTTTTCTTCTTGTTCTTCTTTGCCACTTCGTGGTTGTCTCCGATAGTGCGGTCCCTGCTCACTTCTTGTCCGGCAGCGATTCCAAAAGCTTTTTCAGCTTGTCGCCAAAGAACAGTCCACGCAGGTGTACAGGTTTGGCTTGGCCAGGCAGGAACAAAATCGTGACCGGCACGCCAGGCTCTTTGTAGACGTTCTTCAAAGCGAGGGTGGCCGGCTGGCCGGCCTCTGTGGTGTCGCCTTTGATCGCAAGGACGCCCTTTTCCTCGATGAGCTTGGCAATATCTCTGCGCTGGTAGACCAACTTGTCCACGATCTCACAGTTGGTACACCAGGCAGCGGTAAAATCGATCAGGACCGGTCGTTGCTCGGCTCTGGCCGATTCGATCATGGCCGGATCGTAGTCCTGCCAGTGGATAAGCTCCGGCTTGAAGAAGAACCAAAAAGACGAGATCGCCAGCACCACGGCGATACCTCGGACCAGCCATCGGCGAGACCACTTGGCGCCGTAGGGAACCCATGTAGCCCACATCCAAATGCAAAAGCTGAGCACCACTGCGAAATACAACAGGTCGATCGTTTTTCCCGCTGGGACCGCCTTGATGAGCTTGACGGCGATGATGAGCAAAACAAATCCAAGCGACTGCTTGAATATCTCCATCCATCGTCCGCTTTTGGGCAGGCGTTTTAGCCATCCGGGGGCGGACGTAAGAATGGCATAGGGGGTGGCCATGCCGAGCCCGATCACGATAATCGTCACCGTGCCCAGAAACAGGGATTGGCCTTGGGCCCAGACAAAGGCAAGCGTCAGAATACCGAAGCTGCACGGCGTGCTCAGGACTGCCGCCAGGAATCCCATCCCCACGGAGCCAACGTAGCCTTTGCGGGCCCCGGACTTGTTCGCTATCGAACCCGGAACGGTGATGGTGAAAACGCCGAACATGAATAGGGCCATCACGATCATCAGAAGAGCCAGAGCCGTCACGACCACAGGATTGCGCAATTGGTCACCCCAGCTCAGGGTACTGTGGTAGAAGCTCCGCAGGATGATGTTAGCACCGGCCAGGCACGCGAAGAACAGCAGGATTCCGGCGCAAAAGAGCAGACCCATCGTAAGGGATTGTTTCTTTCCCTCCTTGGCCTGGTTTACGATGCGCATGATAATCAAGGGTAAGACCGGCCAAACGCACGGCATGATGTTCAACCCTAACCCGGCAAGGAATGCTATGAGCAAGGCGAACCAGGTTGAATAGTCCGGCCCCTCGACAGCTTGCGAGGTCGACTCAGCGTTGCCCGGCGTTTCCGGGCCAATCTGTGTCCATGAGTCCCGCTGGCTCCAGTCGATTTTTGCCTTCAAAGCCTTCTCAAAAGGCGGCAGGCAGAGCAGGCTGGTGCAGGTAATGCCCGTAATCTTGACGTCAACGTCAGCGGCGCCGGTTTGTGCCTGGGCTTTGGCGGCGGTAATAGGCACGAAGACAGTGAAATCGCCGGCGTAGACTTCGACCTTGGTGCCTACCGGGTCCGTGATGACGTGCCACTTGGGAAAGATGGCTTTGCCGAAATCGAAAGCGTCAGATTTCGCCTCCACCTTCAACTCGTATCCGGGCGCCGGCGCGGTCTTTGGGCTCGCATAATAATGCAGGTCGTCGGTTCCCTCGAATACTACGGCGATGCCCGCCTGCTCGCCCCGGCGGGCCGGCTCGACGCGGGCGGAAGAGAACTCTTTGTCCTGCCGCGCTATCTCAACCCGGTCTGAGGCACCCGTGCCAGTTGCAGCGTTTGAATCGCGTGAGACTTGACCCATCGCCGCACAAGGCAATACAGCAACGGCCACTGCCCATACCAGCCATCTCAAAAGCGCATTTCTCAACATTACAGCAGTCTGTGCCTACGTAAGAACTCGGAGATTGTTGAAACAGACGGAACTCAGTCAGCCGGTTGTTCCTGCTTTTGGGTGGTTTCGGGTTGCTCTGACGACCCGCCTTTGGCCTGTTCGGCAGCCAATAGATCGGTCACGGTAGGCTTGTCGGGGAA
>CAYZAH010000794.1:0-2566 GCA_964475805.1 uncultured Pirellulales bacterium
GGGATAGACTTGGGAACAACAAACTCCGTCGTGGCGGTCATGGAAGGCTCGGCGCCGAAGGTTTTAATAAATTCGTCCGGCTCGCGCCTCACGCCATCGGTGGTCGGGTTCACGGACAAGGGTGAGCGTTTGGTCGGCCAGATTGCGCGTCACCAGCAGGTGACTAATCCGGAGAACACCGTGTTCTCCATCAAGCGGTTCATGGGCCGGCGCCACCGCGAGGTCAGTGCTGAGGAGAAGATTGTGCCTTATGGCATTACCGGCGGCTCGGACGAGCTGGTCAAGGTCAACGTTCGGGGCAAGGAGTACACGCCGCCGGAGGTTTCGGCAATGATCCTTCAGGACCTCAAAAAGACGGCGGAGGACTACTTAGGCGAGAAGGTGACGAACGCGGTGATTACCGTTCCGGCGTACTTTAACGATTCGCAGCGCCAGGCGACCAAGGACGCCGGCAAGATCGCCGGGCTCGAGGTCGATCGGATCATCAATGAGCCGACCGCCGCGGCCCTCGCCTACGGACTGGAGAGGAAGAAAAACGAAAAGGTCGCCGTCTTCGACTTCGGCGGCGGGACGTTCGATATTTCGATCCTCGACATCGGCGACAACGTCTTCGAGGTGCTCAGCACGAACGGCGATACGCATCTCGGCGGAGACGATCTGGATGCCGTCCTTATCAATTATCTGGCCGATGAGTTCAAGAAGACCGAAGGGATCGACCTTCGCAGCGACCCGATGGCGCACCAACGTCTCAAAGAGGCTGCGGAGAAGGCCAAGTGCGAATTGAGCACGCAGCGGGAGAGCACGGTCAATCTGCCGTTTATCACCGCCGACGCCTCGGGGCCGAAACACTTGCAGATTACAATCACACGCAGCAAGTTCGAGTCGCTTGTGGAGAACGTTTTCGAGCGGCTGAAAGATCCCTGCCGGAAGGCATTGGCGGACGCGAAGTTGGCTCCGAACGACATTGCGGAAGTGCTGCTCGTCGGCGGCTCGACCCGGATTCCGAAAGTCCAGGAGATCGCCAAGGAAATCTTCGGCAAAGAACCGAACAAGAGCCTCAATCCCGACGAGGTCGTTGCTCTCGGCGCTGCTATCCAGGGAGCCGTGCTGGCCGGGGACGCGGGCGTGAAAGATATTCTACTTCTGGACGTGACACCGCTCTCATTAGGCGTTGAGACGTTGGGCGGCGTGATGACCAAGCTGATCGAGCGCAATACCACGATTCCGACCAGTAAGAAAGAAGTGTTCTCCACCGCCGCCGACAGCCAGACGACCGTGGACATCCACGTTTTGCAGGGCGAACGTGAGTTCGCCCGCGACAACCGCACGTTGGGCCGGTTCCAGTTGACGGATATTCCGCCGGCGCCTCGGGGCATGCCCCAGATCGAGGTCGCTTTTGACATCGACGCGAACGGCATTCTGAACGTCTCAGCCAAAGACCTCGGCACGGGCAAACAGCAGTCGATTGAGATCAAGTCCAGTTCCGGCCTGAGCGACGAAGAGGTCGAGCGGATGACCAAAGACGCGGAATCCCACGCCGCCGAGGACCGGAAGAAACGAGAAGTGGTGGACCTGAAGAACCAGGCCGACCAGTTGGTCTACTCGACGGAAAAGACGCTCAAAGAACACGGCGAGAAGGTCTCCGCCGAGGTCCGCGGTAATATCGAGAGCGCCGTCAACAACCTGAAAGAAGCCGTCAAAGGTGAAGATGCGGACGCGATAAAGAAAGCGATCGACAATCTCGGGACGGCCAGCCAGGAGTTGGGCAAGGTGCTCTACGAAGAGGCCGCCAAGAAACAAGCCGCTTCGGGGGCCGCCGGGCAGGCCGGCCAGCAGGCGCCGCCTCCTCCGGCCGAGGGAGAGGTCAAGAGAAAAGGCGGCGACGACGTCATCGACGCCGAGTTCGAGGCAAATGACAACCCTGAATAATACCCGCTCGGAAGGCGGTATCGAACGCTGCAGGGGTCTTGGACCTCTGGTATGCTTCGGAGAGTAGGAAAAGGAAAGGCAAGTGACAAAGCCGGGGCGCCGTTGAACGGCTCACCCCGGCTTGTTTGCTTTCTCCAAGGGCTATCGCTACAGAGGTTTCCCCATGGCGTCGAGCGGTTCTTTAATGGTTAGCTTATCTCTCAGTGTCGCCGCCAGGTTGGGGAGGTCGTATAGGGTCAAGGCTCCGTTCACGGCGTTGACCTGCTGATTAACGCAGCAGCCGGACCTTATCACGTCGGACCATGAGGCTAACGTGCGCGTTAGCTTGACCGAATCGAAGAGATCCGGTTCGAGCGCCGCTGCGTGCAGTGCGGGGACGCCCACGTTGCCCACGGCGACGAGGTTCGCCGGCCCGCCTTGCTCTTGCGACAAGAATCGCGTGCAAACCAGAATATCTTCCGCTCTCATGCCGACGTAGGAGCGTCCGAGCAAATAAGCCATGAAGACGTCCTTCCAATCTGCCCCGGTTGCGTCACATATTGCTCTTCCACCATCAACTTGTGTCTCGCCTGTACCCCGCAAATCTACAGCCAGCACGCATTGGCCCTCTTTGACGAGCTTTTCGATGGGGCCTCCC
>CAYZAH010000795.1:0-2565 GCA_964475805.1 uncultured Pirellulales bacterium
CTTCGAGTACCTCAAGATGTTCCAGGTCAAGAGCGGCGACGAGATCGTCGAGCAGCTCTTCTCTTTGCAGGACAGGGGGGGCAGAGACTTGGCCTTGCGACCGGAGATGACTCCGACATTGGCTCGGATGGTCAACCAGCGGATCAATACGCTGCCCAAACCTATCAAATGGTTCTCCGTTCCGAGGCTCTTCCGCGCGGAGCGCCCGCAAAAAGGACGCTTGCGCGAGTTCTTCCAGTGGAACATTGACATTATCGGAGTCGATCAACCCTTGGCGGATGCCGAGATTATCTTCACGACGGTGGACTATCTCCGAGAGATGGGACTGACCCCCGCAGACGTGAAAGTCCGGATTTCGAGCCGGAAGCTTCTGGCTGCCGTCCTGAAAAGCTATGGGATTCCTGCGGATAAGCTGGATTCTCTGTACGCCGTTCTCGATAAAAAAGCTAAACTTCCCGCCGAGGCCTTCGAGGAAATGCTTGCAGAGCAAGTCCCGGATAGGGACACGTTTTACAAAATACTGGCATTCATGAGTGTCGATTCGATACCTGCGCTCGAGGCATTGATGGAGACGGACTCGGATGAGTTCGCAGCTTACGAGCAAATGAAGATCGTCCTCGCGACGCTGGAAGCGATGGGGGTGGGCGATTTTTGTGTCTATGATCCAGGTATCGTCCGGGGGCTGGCTTATTACACGGGAATTGTTTTCGAGGTACACGAAGCGGGCGGCGAGCTCCGGGCGATCTGCGGCGGCGGGCGGTACGATAATCTCCTCCGCGATTTCGGTGGGCCTCCAGTTTCGGCCACCGGGATGGGAATGGGCGATTGTGTGTTGGAGATCTTGCTCAGAGAAAAGGGACTTTTGGGTGAGTCTCTCTCTCAGAGTGAGGTGGACTATTTCATTGCTTTCGCAGAAGGGTGCGGCGGCGAAACCGTGTATAGGATTGCGGCGGAACTGCGCTCCAGAGGATATCGCGCGGCCTTCAGCTACAAACCAACAGCCGGTCTTTCCAAACAATTCAAGGAAGCCTCGACCCAGAACGCTCGAAGGTGCGTGATCGTTGGCGATGAATTCAAGAATGGTATGGTCGCTGTTAAAGACATGGCGACGGGAGACCAGGAGCTTGTGGGTTATGATACGTTTTTGTCCGGCTTAGCTATTAGAAAGGAAGAAAGATGAAATTCCATCGATTAGTTCATTCCATGCTGTGCTTGTCGCTTCTGGTTTGTTTGAATTCGCGGGTCCAAGGTCAACAAAGGCAAGTCGTGGTTTCGCCCGAGGTTCAGGCGGATCGGCGCGTGACGTTTCGGCTGCTGGCACCGAGCGTCAAGAGCGTCGCCGTGAACATTCAGTTCGGCGGACAAGGCAGCCATCCGATGGCAAAAGACGATAAAGGCTTGTGGAGCGTGACCATAGGACCTTTTGAGCCGGAGATTTACGACTACGACTTTGTCGTGGACGGTCTGCGGATTGTCGATCCCGCTAATTCATGGCTCAAGGTCTGGCTCGGCTCGTCCAGGAACGTCCTCGAAGTGCCCGGCGAACCGCCCATGTGCTTCGAGGAGCAACCAGTCCCGCACGGGACGTTGCACATTCACAAATACCCGTCGAAATCGCTCGGCGTCACGCGAGACCTCTACGTGTACACGCCACCTGGCTACGAGACCAGCGGGGACGTCAAATATCCGGTGCTCTATCTCTTTCACGGATTCGGGGACTCTGCGGACGCATGGACCGTGGTGGGGCGGGCCAATCTGATCGCGGATAACCTGCTCGCGGCGAAGAAGGCCAAGCCGCTGATTATCGTCATGCCGTACGGCCATACGCCCTCGGCGCCTCCGGTCATGCGGAGTATAGGAAGGTACCATAGTTTCGAGCGGGATATGATCGAAGACGTTATCCCATACGTGCAGAGGAATTATCGTACCCGTACGGATCAGAAGGACCGGGCTATCGCCGGCTTGTCGATGGGGGGCGGTCAGTCGCTTACCATAGGGCTGGGGCACCCTGAATTGTTTGCCTGGGTGGGGGCGTTCAGCTCGGCCGTCCCGGAAGGGGAGAGCCTCGATAAGCTGTTAGCCAAGCCGGAAGTGCTCAACGACAAGCTCAAGCTGCTGTGGGTCGGTTACGGCAGGAGCGATTTTCTTTTCGAGAGGAACGAGAAATTTCTCGAACGGCTCAAGACCGATAAGATCAATTGCGTCGCCCACGTCACCGATGGCGGTCATGAGTGGCGCTTGTGGCGGCTCTATTTGAATGAGCTTGTCCCGCTGCTGTTCCGGCCGGACATGTGAGATGAAGGACTCCGTTGGCAATCATTATGAGCGGGCTTTTGAGAACTGGCTGATTGACCATCGGATCGAATACGTTGCTGAGTATCAGCGTGAGAGAGTCACCGTCGGCGACACGGACGTCAAGAACTTCGATTTTCTGCTGTACCCGCATGGCCAGTCTATCATCGTCGAGATCAAGGGCAGGGCGTTTAAGGGGACAAGTCTGGCCAAAATGGGGGGCTTCGAGTGTTGGGTGACGGCTGAAGATGTCGACGGCCTTTTCAAGTGGCG
>CAYZAH010000796.1:0-2563 GCA_964475805.1 uncultured Pirellulales bacterium
GCGGGCGACGACGACGTGATGATCGTTGGCCATCTGCCCTTTCTGAGCAAGCTGGCCTCGCTGCTCCTGGCCGGCGACGAACCCGCTGGCACGGTCGCCTTTCAGCAGGGCGGTGTCATCTGCCTCGAACAGCCCGCCGAGGGCCGGTGGCAAATCGACTGGATGATAATACCGGAGCTTCTGACTTGAAAGCCGGGGGTAAGACGCCGACCCTTTCAATTCGTCCCTTCGATCTTATCATCAAGCTCGGTCAGCGCAAAACCCTCGGCTCGGACAACGTGCTCATCGTCCGTCAGGATCAGCCAGGGCAGTGACTTGACGCCCCAGGCAGAACGGGTTTTCTCTTCGTCGTCCTGAACCATCCCGACCGGAACGGGGACATTGTATGTCTTTACCCAGTCATCAAGCTCGCTCTTATCTACCTTTGAGGCTTGTATGGCTATGACAACAAGGTTTTCTTCTTTCAGTTGTTCAGCTTGTTCGGCGAGTTGCACCATGCAGTTGCGAGACGGCCGCTGATTCATGTCCCAAAAACAAATCAGAAGCGTTTTACCTTTTGCCTGATTCATATCGAACGCGATATCAATTCCCTCGAATGACGTTACCTTCCGCTCTTTCTCCTTCAACGGAATCAGGGCCATTGTCTGGTTGTAATACCTGTCCCACCAGCCGGATTCACTAAGATCCGCTCGCGAGTCGATGATGAAATACTCCAAGGCCGGGATGATTCCGTTGATTTTCAGACGCCCCCGGGCATCGGTTTTCCCGCGGTGAAAATCTGCGTAGAAGAGTTGATGGTCCCACATTACGGGTTTTACTTTTATGGACAGATTCGCACATGATTTACCTCGCTTATCGGTAAGTAAGATGTCGGCCATTTGTCCGGGTTTCATAATCAGCGGACTGGTCAGTTCGGTCGGGTCTTTCACGTTTTCAATCACTTCCGCAAGAATGTATTCGCGATCTTTCGTATTCCCATAGAGGAAGAGCTTTAGGCCGGCTGGCACGTCTTTCAGTTCAAATGAGCCATCGGGATTTGTGCTCGTACACGCTCCACCGGCGCCTCCAAAGGTCAATGTTTCGTAGGATGCTGAATTAGTCGTGGATATTTTTATATTTGCCGCGGGCGTACCGTCCGGCAGTCGAACCTTTCCTTTCACGCTCGTCAGACGTCCTGCGATGGGAGGGGATTTCATGGTCATGGCCATTTCTTTGCCTTGCGCGTCGAAACGCAAATTCGATTCGGGTGGATTCGGACCTCTCAGAACATAGACGCCTTCCGGCGGTGAACCGAAGAAAAGAGACGTCTGCCCGGGCAACACTCGAACGGTCAAGACGCCATTAGCATCTGTACGGCCGTCGATACGCCCGCTTTCATTCGAGCCTTGAATTCGCGCACCGACGACGGGAAGGTTCGACTTCACATCCATGACGCGGCATTTCACCAACGTGCCTCGATGCGCTTCGATAGCGAAATTCTCAACCACCTCGCCGGGTTGAAACCGGTCCTGCTCCTCGGAGCAAACGTAGTCGGGATGCTCCATCGTGATGACATAAATGCCATTCCCATTTGCAGAATTTCCCCATGGACTCATATCCCAGCCTTCAGCGGGTAGGTCTTCGAATCGAAATTTACCCTCAGAATTGGTTCGGGCTAAAAGGATATTCCACATCCATTCAGTTCGGAATCTGACGATCGCCCCTTTTACAGGTTTGCCGTCTTCGTCCAGCACGGTGCCGAAGACCGTTGCTCCTTTGCTCAGCCGAATCGGTCGCTCGCCAGTAAAAGACAATCCGGTGGCGTACCCCTTAAGCTCGGCGTAGAAGCTGCATCGCGTTTTAGGCAGGTTCTTTACCGTCGCCTTGCCATCTGCCCCCGTCGTGCCGCCGACAATATCGACATAGGTTGGCAAGGAAAGGTAGTCGCGGAAGAGCGGCTCTGAATCGGCGCGGTTGCCGACGTGATATGGCCAGACTCGGGCGCCGGCCAAAGGATGGCCCTCATGGTCGGTGACGGTGATCGTCTGCGACCTGGGCTCGGTCAATACGATGTCGTATTTGGCCTGCTGCTGATCCCGGTCAATCGCTTTCCAGCCGAAGGCATAGTCCGGATGAGAGGCTACGAGCAGATAGGAGTCCCGCCCATGAGGGTATTCCTTGGGATCGCCGTATTTCAGGTCTTCGAACGCAAACGAGCCATCCGCCCCGGATTCGATCCGGTCCGCAATACGGTTGCCCATACCCCACCGAGTATAGTTATAATACAGCAAGACCTCGGCTTTTGGGATCGGTTGCCCTTCGGTGTCAACGACCTTGCCGGTGACGGTCTGCACCTCGTCCTGCTGACCGAAAGCCGCAAAAGTAACACACAGGCACAATACGAAAAAGAATACCTTTTCCATGATATTCTCCCTCAATAGGATTGCCATTTCTGCACGGATTGGACGTTACTATCGAGTTCAGCCAATGAAAATCCGCTGGAACTGACAACGTGATTCTCGTCTGTCAGAATTAGCCAGGGCAGGGATTTAACGCCCCAGTTGAAACGGTTTTTTTTGAAGTC
>CAYZAH010000797.1:0-2557 GCA_964475805.1 uncultured Pirellulales bacterium
CTCATGGTCGATGACTTCTGGGGCCAGGCGGAATGGGATAATTTCTACTACCAAATCAAACGGGTGTTTCCTGAGCGTGAGCCGCATGAGCTGCCGCTCAGCCACCCGATCTTCCACGCGGTGTTCGATCTTAAGGAGAAACCCCAAATTCCAAGCATCAACGCGGCCTGGGAGGGACGTTCCCAAGGAATCACCTGGGAGGATCACGGTCCTAATAGCCAGACGCCGCATTACCGCGCCATCTATGACGATAAGGGCCGGATCATGGTGATTATCTGTCATAACACCGATCTCGGCGATGGCTGGGAACGTGAAGGGGAAGATGAGTGGTATTTTCGTGAGTTTTCGGAGAAGAGTGCATATCCCTTGGGGATCAATATCGTTTTTTACGCGATGACGCATTGAATTTACGATTTTCTATTTGCGATTTATGATTGCCTGCTGTGTCCGGCGCAGGGGTGGTGACTACAGGCAGGGTGTGCAAACGCCGTTCTTGCACACGCAGTCCACTAAAAAGGAAAGGAAGATCACGATTGGCTACACAAACGTATGAATTCGAGCGATGGGCGGTCCAGCAGATCAACGATTCGCGCCAGCGCATCCGTACCGAGCTGGGAAAAGTTATCATCGGCCAGCACGACGTCATCGAGCATCTGCTGATCGCCGTGCTTTCGGGCGGGCATTGCCTGATCACCGGCGCGCCGGGCCTGGCCAAGACGCTGCTGGTCAAATCGCTGGCACAATTGTTTAACCTGAAGTTCCAGCGGATTCAGTTTACGCCGGACCTCATGCCCGCCGACATCACCGGCACCGAGATCCTCCAGCAAACGACCGAGGGGCGAAAGATGGTGTTTGTCGAAGGGCCGATCTTTGCCAACATGATCCTGGCCGACGAGATCAACCGCACGCCGCCCAAGACGCAGGCGGCCTTGCTCGAAGCGATGCAGGAGCACCACGTCACCACTGCCGGCGTTTCCTACACGCTCGGCGAGCCGTTCTTCGTGTTCGCCACGCAAAACCCGATTGAGATGGAAGGCACGTATCCGCTGCCCGAGGCCCAGCTCGACCGGTTCATGTTCAACGTGTGGGTCGATTACTTGCCGGAAGCCGAAGAGGTCGACGTCGTTCGTCAGACGACGGCCAAAGAGCCTGAGCCGATCCAGCAGGTCTTCACGGGCGAGGATTTGCTGCGCTTCAATCAGGTCGTCCGCAAAGTACCCGTCGCCGAGGACGTGGTGCGCTACGCCGTGAGGATCGCGGCCGCGTCGCGTCCCGACCCGGCTAACACGCGGGACTTCATTAACGAGTGGGTGACGTGGGGCGCCGGGCTGCGCGCTTCGCAGTATATGGTGCTCGGCGCCAAGGCCCGCGCGCTGCTCAACGGCAAATCGCACGTGAGCTTCGATGATATCCGGGCGCTCGCCCTTCCCGTGCTCCGCCATCGCATCCTCATCAACTACCGCGCCGAAGCCGAAGGCGTGGTGATCGAGGATATGGTGGATCGCTTAGTGAAATCAGTCAAGGAAAGTCCGGGCAAATGACCACTAAAACGACGCCAACCAGCGCGAGAGGCACCGCCGGCGGGACCATCGACCCGGTCTCGCTGATGAGAATCAAATCGCTGGAGCTGCGCGCCAAGGTGATCGTCGAAGGTTTCTGGAAGGGTATCCACCGCAGCCCCTATCACGGCTTTTCCGTCGAGTTCACCGAGTATCGTCAGTACTCGCCCGGGGACGATCCCCGTTATATCGACTGGCGTGTGTACGCCCGCAGCGACCGGTACTACATCAAGAAGTTCCAGGACGAGACAAACCTGCGCTGTCACTTGCTGATCGATCACAGCCGGTCGATGAGCTACGGCTCCGGCGACTACACGAAATCGCAATACGCCGGGACGCTGGCCGCGACGTTAGCCTACTTCCTGTCCACTCAGGGGGACGCCGTCGGCCTGGCGACGTTCGACAATCAAATCCGAGAATATCTGCCGCCGCGTAACCGGCCGGGCTACCTGCGCCGCCTGCTGCTGGCCCTCGATGCGGCCCCCGAAGGCAAGCGAACCGACCTGGGGCCTCCGTTGCAGCGCATCGCGCAGATGCTCACGAAGCGAGGACTCATCGTTCTCGTCTCCGATCTTCTAACGTCGATTGACCGGCTCGAATCCGACCTGGGCTACTTGTGCGCGGGCGGCCATGACGTCGTGCTCTTCCAGGTCCTGGACCCCGTCGAGCTGAACTTCGACTTCGACGTCCCGGCGCTCTTCCAGGACGCAGAGACGCAACGCAACATGTACGTCGATCCTCTGGATGCCCAGACTTCGTACAAGCGACGGCTGGCCCGGCATCTGGCGCAAACCGAATCGGTATGCCGGACGCTCGGTATCGACTACCATCTTTTCGCAACGGACCGCCCGTTCGATCTGGCCTTGCTGGATTTCCTGCACGACCGGATGCAACGGAGGAAACGTCTGCGGCGAAGGGCGAAGCAGGGACTTCGGGGGATCGCATGAGCTTTCTTTTTCCATTGTTTCTGGCGGGCATCGCGGCGGTGGGCATACCGA
>CAYZAH010000798.1:0-2552 GCA_964475805.1 uncultured Pirellulales bacterium
GTCATCATCAAGCGACAAGGTAACGTAGCGCGGCTTCAATTTGCTGATCACGCCGGGCCACTCCTGTTCCTGGAGGTCTTTCGGGCTACTGCTCTTGCTCCCATCGTGCGCGTTCGTGATATTATACACCACACAATCGTTCGGCCCGAGTGTGCCAAGCCAATTTCTAATTCCGGCGATATCTGCCCTGGCTCGGACGAATTTCTCGAATCCCTTGATATACACGTCGAACCCTGTGGGACCTACCGGCAAAAAGGGAAGCATCAAATAGATACTGAGGCCGCCAACCACCCCCACGCGCAGTAGCAGAAGCCTGCCTTTGCTCCTGATGTGTTTCGGCCAGGTCATAACCGCGCGCAACAGCAGAACAACGCAACACAAAGCCGCCGGCAGCAGCCACATCACCCACATGAACGTCATCATGGCTCTTATCGCCAGTTGGTTATAGAGGCCGCAGACGTACATGATGATTTCGAAGGGATCGTTGAGCGTGCCATACAGAAAGACCGCAACAGCGAGCACAATATCGAATACGTACCAATATCTTCTGTACAGGCCCTTCAGTCTGCCCATCGTTTGATTTCCACCTGGGACTTCAGACTCTTCGGCAGTACTCCTCGTTTCAGTTTCAATACCTCGCGAGGTCTCCGATTCCGTCCTCTTTCTCCCAGTAAGAGCAAGGATGATTATGGGAGCCACATAGGGAAGACACGAACCTAACGTAAGAGCAAAAGAAAGGTCGCCAAGAGCGTCCATCATTTGGCGCTCGAAGCCAAGAAGCAATGCGACCACAATGGTAAAGACACAAGACAGATAGAATAATTTCCTTAACGAAAGTTGGCGCACGGTCAGAACCGCAGCAACAAGTTGCATGACAGCATAAAACAGAAATCCGGGAAAATGAAAGATGACGCTGGACAACAAAGAAAAGGACCACAACGTATCACCCCATGACCATGCGTTCAGAGCTATCTGCAGGGCACTTGCCAACGAACAGACAAGGGAGAAGGCCGCTACATAGACCAGATACGGTTTGATCTTGGCGAATCGCATCATTCTCTAACAGAACAGCGAAAATTCTACATTCTCAATTCTGAACTCTCAATTCTCTTTTTCGCATCTTCCAAATGCCCAAGCAGATACTTTTTGTCGGGGCCGCCTAAGTGTTCCCACGGGAGGGTCTCTTCGGCATCGAAGTGTCGCTGGGCGAGTTGGTCCGGGTCCAAGCCGGACTTTTCGAAGGCTTGTTGCCAGATTGTGGGGTCGAAAGACTCGTCCCAGAGGTCGAATCTTGCTCCGGCTCGCCAGGCGGCTTCTATGACGTCGGCCAGGCGCCTGTCGCCCCGGCCGATGGCCGATTCCAGGACGCTGCGCTCGATGTCGTGAAACTTGAATTGGAGGAATTTGGCGCGGAGGTTTCGCTTCTCATCGAGGATCAATTGCCGGGCCTGCTCGAAATAGGATTTCGGCCTCTGGCCTAACCAGCCGAACGGCGTGTGCGGCTTGGGGACGAACCAGCTTATCGCAACGTTGATCTGTCCCGTTCTCTTATCTACTTTTCTGCGCAGCGTAGCTAACTCGAATGAAAGTTGGACGATGCGCTTGACGTCGTCTAACGTCTCGCCGGGCAGGCCGACCATGAAGTAGAGCTTGAGCTTTTGCCAGCCGGCCCGGTACGCTGCCTCGACCGCCGCGAAGAGGTCCTCATCCTTGAGCGGCTTATTGACGATATGTCGCAATCGTTCTGCTGCTGCTTCGACCGCGATGGTCAAGCCGCCTTTGCGAACGGAGGTTAGCAGCTTGGGGAGCAACTTCAATTGCTTATCGACGCGAAGACTCGGCAAGGATAGACCAACGTGCTTATCATGGAAATACTCATCTAAGCCAGCCGTCAATTCTTCGAGCTTCGGGTACTCGGCGCTCGATAAGCTCAGTAAACTGACCGTGTCGAAACCCGTCGAATGATAGCACGCCTTGGCGATCTCGATGATCCTCTCGACGCTGCGGTAGCGAATCGGTCTCCGGCAGAAGCTCGCCTGGCAAAACCGGCATCGCCCGGGACAACCGCGCATGATCTCGACGCTGACCCGCTCGTGCACGGCCTGGACGAACGGAACGATGGGTCGAAGTGGCACGGGGGCATTCTCGAAATCGTCAACGACCGCGTTGACGCGCTTGTGGCTCATGGCTCGTAGCTCGGAACTCATGTGAAAGGTGGGAACATAGGCCCAGTCAAAATTGTCGGCGATGAGAGAGAGCGTTTCCTTCCTTGGGACGCCAGTCTTCTTTTGGGCTCGGATTAACTCAATCAACTCAACCACCGCCTCTTCGCCCTCACCTAAAACAAAGACGTCGATAAACGCTGCCATAGGCTCGCAACAGTTCGCCATCCCGCCGCCAGCGATCACCAACGGATCACTCTCTGTCCGATTGCAGCTTCGGATACTGATACCCCCCAGGTCCAGCATGTTGAGCACGTTGGTATAGCAAAGCTCGTTTGTCAAACTGAAGCCGACGACGTCGAAGCCCCTCAGAGCCACCCTGGACTCCAG
>CAYZAH010000799.1:0-2549 GCA_964475805.1 uncultured Pirellulales bacterium
TGCGAGACCGCCGTGCTTCCCGGCTCCCAGCTCAGGGTCGCCCATGTGTCCGCAAGAACCGCACCATCGGCGGGGTTGGGAGCGTAAGCGATCACGGGAAGACCCACCGTCACGTTGTCGAACGTGAACGAACGAATTTCCCCGGCCGCGTGCGACGTAACGAACAGGCCGATGTAAACTTGTTCGGGCATGTCAATCACAATCGGGTTTGTCATCGTGCCGCCGGTATTGTCCTGGGTGCCCGTGAAGGCCTCCCATGTAACGCCGTCGTCAGAATGATAACCGGTAATTTCGTTGCCTTCGCGGACCAGCCGGACCCAATGGGGCGGTGCCGCCGTGATACCGCCGTGCAGACTGCTGGAGTTGGCGCCGGCGTTCTCGAAACGACTCTGGAAGGCGATGCCGCTGCCGTCGCCGCCGGTCATGGCCATAATGGCGTGCCTGGAATTGGCATCCAGCGTCTCGCGAATCATGACGCCGCCTTTGGCCCAGGTGTTTGAGCCGGTGCCGTTGCTGACAACACGCGCGGAGATCTCCCCGTCGCCGATCAGCGGGACATAGGCGTACTGGAAAGCATCCGATGCTCCCCAGACGTCGGCGCCGTCGCCGCTAACGGTCCACGTGCCGTTGCTTTCATCGGCACTGCCGCCGGTCGTGCCGACATCCTGGCTCGACCACCCGGGCGGTAATGCCGCCCCGGCCTGGCCGACAAGCGCCAGCACAGCAAGAAAAGGAATCAAATAAGCAAGTTTTCTGCACATAACTAACCTCCAAGAACAAAAAAGATGGGTGTAATAAGGACCGATAAAAGCCCTTGCTGGTAAGACATCTTGCCTTGCTGGCGATCACGGGACGTTACCTCGAAATTCGAGATCACCTCCTCCCTTCCAGACTTGACAATTGACTCACACGGCAAAGAATTGTTCCCGGAGCAGACAGCCCCGGCGGTCTTGTGTGTTCGTACTCTTACAGCGTTATGTATCAAGCTCCTACAAAATTCGTAGTTCCACAGGTTAGGAGCCAAGGACTTCACCAGTTTCACCAATCCTTTAGTTTTTACCACATTCGCCCCCTCAGCGTCAAGAGAAAAAACGCCCGATTGCCCAACAAATCGACCAGATAGAGGGCCTACTTAGCCAAAAAACCCGCCTTTGAGCGAAGAAATCCCCGGCTTGGCAAGCGTAAGGCTTGACAAGCCGCAAAATCTCTGCAATCAATGATACGGCGAAGGTAGCCCATTCATGTAACTGTGATAACGCCGAAATTAGGCGAACAAAGCCTATTTTCTTTGAAACCATTCGCGCATAGGCAGCGACTATCAGTGCGTAGTGACTTTGTAAGGCGTTATAGTAGCATGGGCGTCCCGCCCATGAATGCAGGGCAATCCCGATGTACACCGGGACTGCGACACATGGGCAAGATGCCCATGCTACGTGCCCCTACCGGCACGCTGCAAGCCACTTGCTGAATGTGAAAGGAGAATGAAATGAAAAATCTGCGCATCGTAAAAATCTCTCTGGGCTGTTTCTTGTCCGTTTTAGTACTGTTGACCGGCTGCTGCATCAATCTTGGCTGTCTGATGCAGGCCCGGTACGAGCGGACGGTTCAGTTATCGGCTCCTCTGTCACCGGGCTCGACCTTCATTGCCGAAACGCACAACGGCTCGATCACAATGACTGGAGGCGAGGTTTCCGAATGCAGCTTGACCGCCACCATCGTTACTCGTGCGAGAACCGACGAGGAGGCCCAGGAACTCTCCGATCAGGTTAGCCTGACTCTTGTGCCCTCCGGCGACCGGCTTACCCTCAAAATCGATAAGCCGACCCACCTGGTCAACAAATCCATCAGTGTCAGCCTCGACGTGAGCGTGCCGAGCAAAACGAGTCTGGACCTGCTTACTCACAACGGAGCCGTGCGAATCACGGATATCACCGGCCATGTCGATGCGACCACGCACAACGGCAAGACGACGGCCGACAACGTTTCCGGCACTACCATATTGAAAACACATAATGGCGAGATCCGTTGCCGCGAAGTCTCAGGCGATACGAAACTCGAAACGCACAACGGCGGCGTCGACGTGGTCTACTCCGAAACGGCTTCACCGGTCTGTGACGTTTCGATTGTCACTCACAACGGTGGCATAGACTTTACTTCGCCGCCCGGGTTTTCCGCTCAGGTAAACGCTTCCACCCATAACGGCCACGTCCACACCGATCTGCCAATCACGGTCACTGGCAACGTCAGTAAAAGCTCACTGAAGGGCACGATCGGAACGGGTGAAGGTACGTTGAAGCTCGAAACCTATAACGGCTCGATAAAAATCAAATAACAAAAACGGACCCAAAGGCACCATCATCCGCGCGATTGTTTTCGCGGGAATGACAGATGTTGAACGTTGGGAGCAACGACGATGAGGAACCATCGGACAATTTTGATCGCCAGTCTTTGTCTCGGCTGGTGTTTGTTCCAGGCCGGTTGTGACATCAGGTTCGGCAATTGGGCGAAGGCCAAATACGAAAAGACAGTCGAACGACAAGCCCCGCTCG
>CAYZAH010000800.1:0-2546 GCA_964475805.1 uncultured Pirellulales bacterium
GAGTATTCCTGAGTCTGAGATTCCCTCTAAAAGAGGCTCTCTTCTGTCCTGACTTGTAGCATTAGGGGTCTGTGTAGACAGAACGTTGATAGATGCCGGCTATATCATCTGTAAGCCAATCTCCCTACAGTGTCTCTGCTTCCGGTAAATCCCGGCCCACCTCCGCCTACGTGGCCATGGCTCGCGCCGGATTTGTCTGGACTGACCCAGAATGAGTATAGTTTTCCGTCTTCGAGGTGAAAGCGGAAACGTACCGGTTGCCCAGAAAGGACAGAGAGATCCTCACCGCCCTTCCAGGTTACCTGTTGCAGAGTTGTGTCGGCTGTAATGGGGTTACAATTGTCAACACTAAATGGCTCAAAGACTTTGCCATCGACGTTGAGCACTTCCGCCCGCAAAACACCTTTTGGGGCATCAATATTGACAAAGAGGTATTTGCCCTGGAACCTGACGGGCCGTGTAGTCAAAACGCCAGACTCCTCGCCGGCATCCATAGAGGCAAAACCATCACGACGCATAGTAGCGAGCCCCGTGTGGCAATTGCCGTCCCAGAAACGATCGCCAAGCGCTCGACCGCTCACGTAGAAGTGCAGCTTATCGCGTACGATGAGGCAACAGCCGCCCACGCTTTGTACATTGCCCCAGTTCCACGCGCCCTTGGTTGGATTGACCGTGAGAAATCGGCGCCGATCAGGACGATACCAGTGAAAACCATCGCGGCTGTAGCCCACCAATACCTCGTTGCGCTTTTGAATCTTCAATCTGGCACACTCGCCATTCGGCGGTCCCTGCCAAATGGAGAACAAGCCGAGCATCAGGCTTTCGTACGCCACGGCATCGTGGTTGTAAAGCTGGGGTTCGATACTGCTGTATTTAGGATCGGGGTGATGGGGGTCGAGACGGTCGGCACACACCCAGGGCACGGCATCGTTGGCTATATGTTCAACACCGGCAGCAGCGTCGGAAGCTTCGAAATAGGCCCGCGCCCGCCCCACCTCCGGTTGGCTGATCCGCAGGCCGAATACCCACTTCTTGCGAAAAGGATTGTAATGCACGGTTGTCCGGTCGCCGATCCTGGTGGCGCTCACCGCCACCGGTTCCGACCAATGGATGCCGTCGGCCGAGCACCGCAACGCCAGGCTCCATCTTTGCGGGACGGGCGTTGTGACAAACATTTTATAGCGGCGTTGCGGATCGGGGTCGTCCTGGTCGAGCCACACCGTGCTCGAATCGCGATAACGACCGTCGCCGGTAGACTCGACGGCACGGTGGCTGAGCACCTCGTTCGTGCCGGGACGGACGTCAAAAGAAGGCTTGTCCCAATGAATCCCGTCCCGGCTGGTCGCCAGACACGTGCTCGCGATGTAGCCCCCTATGTACCACATCTTGAATAGCTTGTCTTTGGGGTCGTAAAAGACGCCATCGCTGAAAGGCGCGGCCGCTCTCGCTGCGTCCTGCTGTTCCCACGGTTTGTCCGGGGCCAAGACAGGGTTCTCCGAGTAATACTCCGGCAGATGGTAGCTGCGTTTCAACGTCGTATGCTCAATCAGAAAATCGTCCACGAACAATTGTCGGCCGACGTCGATAGGGACGATTTCCGGGCGCTGCTCCAGGTACGGCACCCGCATCGGCTCTCGCGTCAGCTCCTTTCTCTCGGGCGGCCATTGGCTGGGCAGCGTAATGCCGTTGTAGAGGATTTCACCCGCCGCAGGAGATAACATGAGTGCTGAAATGACTATTCCACAGAAGACTGCCTGTTTGTACCGGATATTCTTCATCGTTCTTCTCCAGCTAACTCCCGTCGCCGCGTCGCACCGGCTTCCATCCCTTTGTAACCTGCTCCAACACCAACGTCAATGGTCTTGATTGTCCGCGACACGGGATATGCACGTGCCACTCTGTCGATTCTGTGATATGATTCGTTTTTGGGCCGTGACAAGAAGACGTCCGGCGCAACACAATGCTCGCGATGCATCAGAGCTGAACATAGATTTCGGTAAGAAAAGAGGTGACAGCAATGAAGAACCGTTTCGAATCCGTTCTGGCACAAGCAATCCTCTACGCCCTACTTATCGCCTGCGTGTTTTCTTCGACGTCGCATGCCGGACTCGGGTCTGCTGGGGCATCGTTTGGCTCGGCCCGTCCCATCTGGCCGACCGGGCGTGAGACGGAGAAGAACCTCTTCGTGGGGTTTCGAGCCGTCTTTGACTGTTCGGAACGGGAACGTCCCGTCCTTCGACTCGCTGCTTCATCGCTGTACAGGGTATATCTCAACGGGCAGTTCGTCGGTCACGGCCCGGCCCGCGGGCCCCACGGTTTCTACCGAGTCGATGAATGGCCTCTCTCCTGTCGCCTCCGGGAACGGAATGTCCTCGCCATTGAAGTAGCCGGCTATAACGTCAATAGTTACTATTTGCTGGACCAGCCTGCGTTCCTACAGGCTGAGGTAATATCTGATGGGAGAGTCCTGGCTTCTACGGCCGGCAAGGGTGTCAATTTCGAAGCGACCGTCTTGAAGCACCGCCTTCAAAAAGTACAGCGCTACA
>CAYZAH010000801.1:0-2543 GCA_964475805.1 uncultured Pirellulales bacterium
CCTTCACGTACAGCGACCTGGAAATCACGCCGAAGGAGACCGGCCCTGGCGGCGAAGCTCATGTTAACGTTACGGTAACAAACACGGGCGGCCGGGCTGGGGCAGACGTTGTCCAACTTTACATTAACGATCCTATCAGCTCCGTCTCCACACCTGTCAAGGAGTTGAAAGGCTTCCGGAAGGTTTGGTTGCAGCCGGGCCAAGCCGCCAAGGTTCAGTTTGAATTGGGACCCAGGCATCTGTCTCTGGTTAATCGTTATCTCAAGAAGGTCGTGGAACCTGGCGAATTCATAGTGATGATCGGTCACAGCAGCGCGGATATTGCCTTGCAAGGCACTTTCAACATAACCGACGAATCTTGACAGAAGGAGTTGGTTCGATGAGTAAACTGATTGAGAGAATTTTCTGTTCGTTTTTAATGATTGCATTTCTATTGACTCTTCAACTCTATGCCAGCTCTGCGATCAAAGTCGGCGTTGGAAAGGTGGACATCACACCTACTGGGCCGATGCTATTGTACGGCTATTCTGCGCGGACCACGCCCTCTATCGGGATTTACGATCCCCTGTTTTGTCGGTCCGTTGTATTCGATGATGGCGCGACCAAGGCAGCTATCATTTCTCTGGATTCCGGCACGATTCCCCTGGGGAGTTGGCCACAGAGAATTCGCACGCACCTTGCCGATGAATATGGCATCAATCATGTTTTTCTGGCCGCGACCCATTCTCATGCGGCCCCTAAACTCGGAACGTACGATAAGCCCATTGCGTGGAATGAGATAGTTGCCGGAAGGATCTATGAGTCAGTGCAAAAGGCATTGACGAAGATGCAACCGGCGCATTTCAAGATCGGGGGTGGGAAGGCTGACATTACCTACGACCGACGCATCGTTGGCGAGGATGGCCATGTGACAATGCTTTGGCAAAACCATGATCGAAAACCCACCAAGCCCGTCGATCAACGTGTCAAAGTGCTCTGCATTCAAAACATGGCCAAAGAACCGATTGCGACGTTGGTTCATTATGCTTGCCATCCCGTGATCTCCAGCGGAAAGAGCAATCGCGTCTCCGCTGACATTCCGGGTGCGATCTGCGCCTATGTGGACAAAGCTGTTGGGGGAGAATGTGTTTTCCTTCAGGGCGCCTGCGGGGACGTCAATCCTTATCTCGCGGGCTACCTCCGGGAGGACACGTCCGCCTATGAGGCAATAGCAAGAGAGGGCGAGAAGGTCGCGCGTGAAGTTGTCGAGGCGGTTCATCGAGCTGCGCCGGTCGAGCAGGACGACTGGACGATTCACTATCAGCAGAAGACAATCTCCTTTGGGCTTCGTCATCGGGTCAGTGACAAAAGAATGCAGGATTTGTTGCACGGCTTTTTCAGCGAAGAAGGGCTCAAGCGTTTTCTCGCGTCCGATCAGAAACTGCAAGCGAACGTTTCGATCCTGATGCTCGGCAAGGCGATTGCCTGGGCCGGTTTTCCGGGCGAGTTCTTTGACGATTTCCAAGTGGATCTCAAAGAAAGATCGCCCGTAGCGAACACATTCTTCGTCGGTTACTGTAACGGCATGTACTCGTATTTTCCCACCATCGAAGCGGCTGCGGAAGGGGGCTACGGCGCGTCGTATGGACTTCTGGCCGAAGCCGGCACAGGCGAGCGAATGGTCGATCAGGCCGTTATTAGTCTCTATCAATTGCTGGGAAAGCTCTGAGTCTACGGAGCCGGACGTCGGTGAATAAGAAACTCGATTCGAATAGTAGGGGAGCTTCTCATGGAGAATGGTTGGCCAAGCGGATTTCCAGGTATTAACTGGTTGGGCCGGCAAGAGGAGGACGCGGTTGTCGACGTCGTGCGTAAAGGCGCTTTGTTCAGGTACTACGGTCCCAAAGCTCCTACGCACGTCGATCAATTGGAGGAATATGCACGCACCTTTTATGGCGTTCACTACGCTCTGGCCGTCAACAGCGGGACCGGCGCCTTGTTTACCGCCATGTCTGCCCTGGGGATCGGCCCGGGCGCCGAGGTTATTGTTCCCGCCTTCTTATGGGTAGCGACCGTGACAGCCGTCGTTCAGAATAACGCCATCCCGGTCCTTTGCGAAGTCGACGACAGCTTCAACATGGACCCGACCGATCTGGAAAGCAAGATCACGCCACGCACGAAGCTCATTGCGGTCGTACACATGGCCGGCACGCCCTGTGATATGGAAGCAATCATGCGAATCGCCAACAAACACAATATCCCCGTGTTGGAGGATTGTGCGCAATGCAACGGCGGCTCATTCAAGGAACAGAAAGTCGGCACGTTCGGGAAGGTGGGGATCTACAGCCTGCAAATCAACAAGAACGTCACGGCCGGTGAAGGCGGACTCCTCGTCACTGACGACGAGAACCTTTATACTCGCCTCGTGGCCGCTCACGATCTCGGCGTCCCCTGGAAGAAAAGCCAGCCCGACGAGAGCAGTCAGGTCCGTTTCTGGGGACAAGGCCGACGGATGGGAGAGCTGGCAGGCGCCGTTGCCAACGTTCAGCTACGAAAGCTCTCTG
>CAYZAH010000802.1:0-2539 GCA_964475805.1 uncultured Pirellulales bacterium
GGCTTTTGGCAGGATGCACTATATATGATATCCAGGAGACTTTTAACGCTCTGAGTTCCGCGCGTTCAATGAGCCTGTGGTTATGTGGAGCTCCCTTTCAATGAATGAACCAGAGCGAATTTTTGCTATGTCTCAATAATCTGCATGAGCTGCTTGAGGATTCGGCAAGCTCCGGATAGGTGTTTGGCAACGTCTTTAAGACGATTGACCAAGACATAGGCAGGTTCACGATGTCGAGGATAATGCATCGTGAAGTCGAAAGGCTGTTCAAATGGGTAACGAAGGGTGGCTGATACGTCGTAATGTGGATGCCTCGAGGAAAATTTTTGTGGCAATGGGGATCGTAGTATTTGACTTTGAGCTTTTCATAGGTGAACTTGTCAAAAAAGAAGAGCTTACAGTTCTTTCAAGCTGTGAGCTCTTCGACAATGTTTGGCGTTGTGTTTATTGCTAAAATGATCCAAAGTGCAACCTACTGAGCCAGCGGAACTTCCTCGAACAAATGCTCAGCCAGGACTTTCAAATCTTCAACATCAACAATGCCGTCGCCGAACGGGGTCGGGCCAATGTCACACAACGGATAATCCGTGAGCCAGTACTCAATCATAATGCATACGTCGGCAGCGTCAACTATCCCATCACCGTTGAAATCAACGACCGGTTGTATGGGCACCTGCCATATGTCGAATGAGCCGAAGCCACCGGGCATCTCGGAGCTGAAGTAAAAGGTAGAGCCGTCGGCCGAGAGGGCTGGTCCCCCTTCGCTAGCTGAGCTATTTATCAACGGTCCAAGATTCACTGGTGTTCGCCACGAATCATTAGTTGTAGGCCTTCTCGACATCCATATGTCCCCATAAAACCCCCCGTAGCCCCCTGATCGGCTTGAGGCGAAAAAAAGCGACAGTCCATCGGCCGAGATATGCGGGCAAAAATCCAGAGCCACACTATTGAGTAATGGTCCAAGATTCACAGGCATACTCCAATCATCTTCTGTTGTTTCCCGCGTCGCTTTCCATAGATCGGTACTCCCTGAGCCACCGGGCCGATTGGACCAGAAATATAGCTCCAAACCATCGTCGGAGATGGCGGGGCAACCATCCATTGCCGAACTATTGATATTTGAACCCATATTGACTGGTGCACCCCAATCATCGTCCAGCATTGTCCTGCTCGTTACCCATAGATCGTAAGAACCATATCCGCCGGGCCGATCAGAAGCAAAGTGGAGTATCAGGCCATCAGGCGAGACATCCGGGGCAAAGTCATCAGAAGAGCTGTTGACAGTTGGCCCGAGATTTACCGGGATTTCCCAGTTATCTTCTATCGTTGTCCTGCTTGTTACCCATATGTCGCCCTTACCGTACCCGCCGGTACGGTTGGAATTAAAGTAAAGTTTCAGTCCGTCAGCTGATATCTCTGGGTCTTCAGCGCCGGCTGAACTATTGACTGTTGATCCAAGGTTGGTAAGAGAACCGAAAGTGAAATCAGCCTTAACGCTAACGGTGCTAATTGTCGCGACAGCCGTGCATACAATTAGTAGAGACCTCGAAAACACAAGTGTCTTTTCTGTAAACATGATTTTGCTCCTTTCCTGGTTTCGAGTGAATAAGTTATTACGAAATGGCAATAATTTTCATTTCATGTCCATTTCACACCTTCCTTTCTGCTTATCGCTGAGCTCATGGGATTAATCAAATTTGTTTTTGGGTCCTTGTCAGGCCTTCATTCTTTAATCTCCGAAAAATTCAGGATTCTGCGCAAAATCTAAAAAGAATATTTTCTCATTATGATTTTTAGTTACTAAAAGTAGTACTCACAGAAAATAGTAGGATCATTGCCCGACAGATTGTGTATGTTATAATTATCCTCAGCCGGGAAACCGCCTGGAACAGCAATGCGTCTTTTTATATCTACAGGTTGCAGGCATGAGATACCACGATCAGACAGACATGGGTGGAACGCGAGAGGCTTTTCTAACAACACAGTGGTCTTATATAGATGGCATCAGAGAAGGTCGAGACAAAGACAAAGTGTTAATCGGTCACTTACTGGGCAGATACTGGAAACCGGCATACTGTTATCTACGTCGCAAAGGATATGATAATGAACAGTCGAAGGATTTAACTCAGGCTTTTTTCCATGAAGTGGTTCTAAACAGAGATTTTGTTCAGCGAGCCGATCAAGCAAAGGGCCGTTTCCGATCATTCCTACTCCATGCCCTGAATCAATACGTGACCAAACAGGACCTCAAGGAAAGAGCTTTGAAGCGCATCCCCAAAGAAAAACTCGTACCACTTGACTTAGCTGAGCCACCTCCTGTCTTGCCCAAAGAAGTCGCACGCTCAACCGCTGAGGAATCCTATCACTATACCTGGGTCTCAGCGATGTTGGAGCAGGTTCTTTCAGAGGTTGAAGCTGAATGTCGTAAGAAAGGAATGCAAATCCACTGGAGTCTATTTCAAGCACGTATAGTCCGGCCAATTTGTAACCGTTCAAGGGTATTGACCATTCCTCAAGAAGTTGGCTGCGACTTTCCGAT
>CAYZAH010000803.1:0-2530 GCA_964475805.1 uncultured Pirellulales bacterium
TGCGCTCGGATAGAAATGGGCGAATCCTCGTCTTGTCGGACAAAGGTCTATTGCAGGCGTATGACGGGGTACTGGTGCCCGACCGTCACTACCGACCGCTGCTGGACATGCACATCCGGAGCATGGACACGTATCGCCGCCAGTTCGTCTACCTGACGGACAACACCGTTCTCAGCAATGCCTGGGCGGGACAATTCAGTGTGCCTCACAAGGGGACTGACGCCGAGCTGTTCGAGATGGGCGACAATTTTGATTTTCTCCTCGCCGGTGATGATACGCTCGCCTATTTCGATCAAGGCAAGTGTGCCGATCAATGGAAGACGCCCCGGAGTCAGACAAAACAGATTTTATTCGATCAGTCGCGGAACAGATTCCTGATTCTATCCGCTCATCAGGTTGACTGTTTCACGCCCGGAAAAGAAACCACTGCGGTTTTCAAGGGCGACGATCTCCATTGTCTGGGACTGATCCGAAATAATTCGACTCTTGTCGTTGGTACGTCGGACGGCTACCTGGAGTTGGACGCTAATTCACTTCGTCAGCAATCCACTATGGAAAGCAGACTGCCCTGCACAGATATACACTGTGTAAAGCAAATCGGCGAGTCGGTTTGGTTCGGAACCTCCGACGGGGCCTTCGCCTTGCGAAGAGATGGCCAAATAGACTACTACGCCTCGAAACGCTGGCTTGTGGACGACGACGTGATCGACGTTTCGGAGGGACCGAACGACTCGGTGCTGATTCTCAGCCGGAGCGGACTGAGCATTATCCATTTTAAGATGATGACCCTCCAACAAAAGGCCGGGCATTTCGACAGGCTCACGCGGATGCGCCACATCCGTAACGGCTTCAATAGCGCGCTGGCCCTGTCCAAACCGGGCGATCTCTCGACGGGGACACTTGTGGACAGCGACAATGACGGCCTGTGGACCGCCATGTACCTCGCCGGCGAGCTTTTCCGCTACGCCGCCACAGAGTCCGACGACGCTCTGCAAAATTGCTACGAGTCCTTCGAGGTGATGGAGCGACTGTACTCGATCAATCCCCTGAAGGGCTTCCCCGCCCGCTCGTTCGAACGCACCGGCTACCACATGTCCGACAGGTCCCGCTGGCGTCTCGCTCAGGACCCGAACTGGGTGTGGAAGGCGACGACCAGCAGCGATGAAATCGTGGGTCATTTCTTCGCGTACAGCATATTTGTCGAGGTCGTTCCCGACAAAAGGTGGCGCGACCGCGCGATTGCCCTCATGGACGCCACGATGGACCATATCGTGCGAAATGATTGGTACCTGATCGACTACGATGGCAAGCCCACGCTCTGGGGCCGATGGAATCCGGAGTACGTGAATCATTTTCCCAAGCAGGTCGGCGACCGCCGGCTGAACTCCGTCGAGATCATCTCTTTCCTGCAGACCGCCTATCACTTTACAGGCAAGGAATTGTACAAGGAGAAAGCCTACGAGCTGCTCGATCAATATGGTTATCTCAACAACATCATGATCCCTATCAGTCAGATCGGTCGGGTGCAGGGTATCGACCTGACGACCGAATGGAACCACTCCGACGACGAGCTGGCTTTTTTGTCGTATTGGGGCTTGTACAAATATGCTTTCACGGACGACCTGCGCGAGAAATACCGCCGGGCCATTGCGGAGCATTGGCAAATCGAGCGGCCGGAGAAGAATCCGCTCTGGAACCTGATCTACGCGATGACGGGCGCCGAGGATTTCGACCTGGAGCAGAGCATTTGGAGCTTGAAGGAGTTCCCGCTGGATATCATCGGTTGGTCGGTTCGCAATAGTCAGCGCAAGGACCTGGACTTCATCGAGCCTAACTTCCGCGACCAGACGACGCGCACGGTTCTACCGCCCGACGAGCGCCCCATGAGCAAATACAACAACAACGCTTTCCGCCTGGATGGCGGCGAGGGCGGCTCTCGCGAATATAGCGGCGACATCTACCTCCTGCCCTATTGGTTGGGAAGATACCTGAACATAATCAGATAATCCCGGATTTCACGAGTAGTCGGCGACATGAACAGGATTTTGATAGTATGGGGATTTTAGAAACAACTCAAGCTAATTTCGACCATCTGATACGAGAGAACAGCCCGCCAACAGTGTAGCCTGTGTCCAATAGAAGACCCAGGAACCGAAAACCGGAAAAGAAATGGGCAATTCCGAATGACAGAAAAAGACAGATGCGGTAGAATAACTGCGCCGAAAAGGCACGCCGCTGAGGGGCCTGGTGGAAAAGGGATGGTCAGAAACCATTCGATAGATCGAGACACCATGGGAATTCTGCAAACAAATAACCATCCCCTTGAGGTTTACGGCGAGCAGATGATTGTGAACTGAGACGTATGCTATGTTCGTAGGATCGACCGAAGTGGCGGGTGGGTTTCAGAAAACACTGATGCGTGTGATTGGCGGACTGGGGGGGAGGGTTTGGGCACAGTGGGATGAGCTGCGCCACGCGGCGGCCGTGATTGGGACGGTGCTCTACGTCTGTGTTCGGCCGCGGTACTGGG
>CAYZAH010000804.1:0-2530 GCA_964475805.1 uncultured Pirellulales bacterium
CTGAACGAGGATGATTCAGATTTCGAGCTTATGGATGATTTATCCGAGGTGGCGCTGGATTCCGACGTCGAAGAGGATATCGAGGAGGATGATCTCGACGACGGTTTCTACGACGATTTGGACTAATCTATCACGGCGGTAGAGCTTCACGGCTGCCGGGCGGTGACTCCTCGCTCGGGATAAGGATTTTTCAAGTAGTAGAGGAATCCGTCTTCCGCCCCCGCTAACAAATCAGGTGTGCCGTCACGGTTCCAATCCACAACGGTAGGACTGGTTGTGTGGCCGGCCAGGATGCGATTGTCAACCATGCCCTCATCGCTGAAAACGCACCGATCTTCGTTTTCTGAGACGTTCCGCAGGAAATTGATATTCTGACTGTTGACCAGCAAGTCCAACCGGCCGTCACGGTCCCAATCCACGAAGCAGAGCTTCCGCCTGCCACTTTTGCCGGCCGCGCCGTCGTTCATCCTCAATAGGCCGCCGACCTTGTTCTTGGGCCGCTGCATCGAATCGAATGCTGAGTTGTGGTCGCTGTAGAATATGCGCTGGCCCGGCAACAAGAGAAGCTCGCCGTTCCTTTTTACCCGCTGAAACAGAGCCAGGTAGCCCTCGTAGTCCAGCATGACCAGATCGTTGAGGCCGTCGTGGTTGTAGTCAATCACGACCGGTGTGGTTCGCCATTGGGTAGCGAGGTTCTTGCCTTCAGGCTGCCACCAGTTCCAGGCCGGCTTGGGTGGCCGGCCCGTCCATTCGACTTCGATCGGCTGCTGGGCCGCTAACCTCGGGTGTCGCTTGGTCCCGACGTTCTTGTACCAGACGACCTTCCCCCATATCGAATTGACGAGAATATCCGGCAGGCCGTCTTGATCCCAATCCGCCACGTTCAGCGTTGTATAACCCCACTTCGCTTCGCAAGGACCCTGGATCGAGCCGTTCGGCCCAGCCATGATGCGAATGACTTTGCCGTCGGCTTCGAGGCAGACCGGTGCGGCCCATTTGGGGGGATCGCCGCCGTCGAGATTCTCGATGAACCCGATGTATCCGGCGCTGTTTCCGCAGATCAAATCTTCGTCGCCGTCACCGTCCCAGTCCACGCTGTCCGGCGTAACGAGCACACCGAACTTGACCTCGTCCGCTTCCTGGCGAAAGAACCGCGGCGCCAGAAACTCGGGGGCGCCGTCCACGACTCTGCCCGTGTTCTCGACCAAAGCCACCCGGCCATCCTCCTGGCCAACCACCAGATCGACGTCGCCGTCCCTGTCCCAATCCAGCGCCACCGGCACGATCATGCACAAGTCCATCCGGAGTGGCTTGCCGCCGGAGGTTAGTTGCCGGCCGGCGGCGTACCTGGGACGAGTTCGCGTCCCGACGTTTTCAAACCAGGTGAAGGAATCGACAAATTCACCGCAGATAAGATCCAAATCGCCGTCACCATCGAAGTCGGCGAAATTCGGAGAGGGCATGCCGTACACGTCCACGGGCTTCCCTCCGGCTGCTATCTTCTCGGCCTTCTCATACTGCGGCGCTTCGTTCGTCCCGGAATTGTGAATCAGATAAACGTATCCGTGGAGCGGTCCTCGCGTCCAGTGCCCCTCGCTGTCGAAGGCGTTGTCCCATCCGTAATCTTGCCAGTCCCCGACCCCCACGATGATATCCAGGACACCGTCGCCGTCATAGTCGCAATATTGCCACTGGTTGGCTCGGATGCGTCCCTTGGAATCATGGACGTTCGTTGAAGAATAAATCTCTCGGCTTTTCTTGAATTGATTTTCGCGTTCGCGGAAACCGATAATCTCCTTGCCCGGCAGCAGCACGCGGACATCACCGGCGACGTAGCTCGGCCGGACATTTCGAAGTCCCGGACCGACCTGGACAGCGGGCTTGAAGATCGGCATCTTGGCGTCGCCACTCGTATTCTCGAAGAAATACGTTCCGTTGTGTGGCTTGTCGGGACACGAGACGACAAGGTCGTAATCGCCGTCGCCGTCGTAGTCCATCGGCAGGGGCCAGGCCCAAAGTCCGACACCCAAGTCCACGATCAAGCCGGGATTGTTGTACTTGATGCGCTCAAGCCCAGCACGGGAGACGACGCAAATACTGCTTACGAGAAAAAGGACCAGCAAGAAACTTGGTTTGTGGTTCATAGTCATGTCCCTACGAGTTACTCTTGATGATAACTGCCCAGTCGCCGGTGGAAGGAGGGTTCAGAGCGATTTGCTTGCTCGTTGCTTTTTGAGGATGTGTATGCCGGCCGGTCCGGGGATCGATCCACGTGATGGTATAGCCTCGTGCGGATGGTCCGGCGTGCAGGATCGTCTCTTTGCCGTCAGGTATGTAGACAAGGTAAACCTGGCCTTCTTTTGCCAGGCAGAAGGCGCCCTTTTCGACAAGCTCGTTGTGAGGCTTCATCAACGGATACGGAAGTGACTCGAACGTCTCGCGTAGATGACGCAACTGCGCGGGAGCCTTGCCCTTGCCGATATGACCCGTATAGAAGGGACTTTCCGGGGACCAGTCGCCGTAGGTGGCG
>CAYZAH010000805.1:0-2529 GCA_964475805.1 uncultured Pirellulales bacterium
AGAACCCGCTTGATTCGAGCGCCGTCCATCCGGAAAGCTATCACGTCGTGGATGCGATGGCTACTGATGCGGGCGTTGCCGTGGCGGACCTGATGAAAGACGAGTCGCTCCGAAAGAAAATCCGCCTGCAAGACTACGCCACCGAGACGGTGGGATTACCGACGCTCAGCGACATCATGCAGGAATTGGCCAAGCCGGGGCGAGACCCCCGCAAGCAATTCGAGGTCTTCAGCTTCGCGGAAGGCGTCAACACCATCGAGGACCTCGAGGTCGGCATGAAGCTGCCGGGAATCGTCACCAACGTGACGGCCTTCGGTGCGTTCGTCGATATCGGCGTGCACCAGGACGGCCTCGTGCACATCAGTCAATTGGCTAACCGCTTCGTCAAATCACCGGGCGACGTTGTGAAGGTGCACCAAAAAGTCAGGGTGACGGTTCTCGACGTGAACATCCCCAAGAAACGGATCAGCTTGTCCATGAAGGAAGGTTCCCCCACGGAAGACCATAAAACGACATTCGGAGACAGGCAAAAGAAACTCGAAATTCGAAATACGAATTTCGGACGATACCCAAATTAGTGGGAACTTTCTTTGCTCTTGCATCGACATTACCTGTAGCCGACAATCCTGAAGAGGGCGTAGAGGTTCTACGAGGCTACAGGAGTCATGAAAGATGCTTCAAAAAAGCAAGGTTATGAACAAAATCAACTTTCGTATCGCTCTGGCTGTATCTCTCTCGGTTTTGATCTGGTCCGGCCAGGTTGTGGCCGTCGAGGACCAGGACACGTCCGCTCAAAGTCGTTCAGACCAGTACTTTCAGATTCAGGTCGTGGACCGGCAAACCGTTCGGGGCGTTCCTCTGGTTCAGCTTCGCACGACCAACAGCATCCGGTATTACACGGATAGCAACGGAATTGTCGCATTCTACGAGCCGGGCCTGATGGATAGAGAGGTCTTCTTCTTTGTCGAAAGTCACGGCTATGAATTTCCAAAGGACGGATTCGGCTTCCGAGGAACGAGGCTACGGACTACGCCCGGCGACAGCGCGGTCATCAAGATCGACCGGCTCAATATCGCCGAGCGGCTCTACCGCGTCACGGGCGAAGGGATCTATCGCGATAGCGTCATGACCGGCCATCCGGTTCCATTGAAACATCCGGTTCTGGATGGGCAGGTGACCGGACAGGATTCGGTCTATACGTGCGTCTATCAGGGCCGTCTATTCTGGCTATGGGGTGATACGAACAGACCGTCCTATCCTTTAGGCCACTTCGGCACAGCCGGGGCGACCTCTGATCTACCCGGGCGGGGAGGTCTGGACCCTTCGGTCGGCGTGAATCTCGAATACTTCGTGGACGAAAGTGGGTTTAGCCGGCCGATCTGTCGCTTGAAGGAGAAAGGCTTGGTGTGGCTCGACGGATTGCTGACCGTCAAGGACAAACAGGGCCGGACACGATTGGTCGCCAAGTACGCCCGAATGAAAGACCTCGGCGAGGCACTCGAACGTGGACTGGTAGTTTTCAATGATGAGACTGGCTCCTTCGAACGGCTCGTGCGGTCCGATCCGGATTTTCTGCCGTACTATGATTTGGGACATCCCTTCAGCGCGAACGTCGATGGACGCCAATACTATTACTTCCCCACTCAATTCCCTCTATCGGTTCGTATGCGCGTCAGGGCCGAATGGGACGACGTCATCGATCCGAATCAATATGAAGTCCTGACATCTCTAAAAACAACGGAACCATGCCGTTGGATCAGCGCCGGAGAACTGACCCATCACGATGCGGCCCAAATGCCTTCGCTGATTGAAGCCCTCAAAAAGGAGAAAGAAGACACGCATTTCTACGACGTCATCACGGGCAAAAAGATTCCACCCCACGCCGGGAGCGTTCATTTCAACGCCTCCCGAAACAAATGGATCATGATTATGCACCAGACGTACGGCGACAGCTCTTTTCTGGGAGAGGTCTGGTACGCCGAAGCGGACACGCCGGTCGGGCCGTGGGCTTATGCTCGAAAGATCGTCACACACAAGGATTATTCCTTCTACAATCCCGAACAACATCCGTGTTTCGACCAGGACGGCGGACGTGTCATCTACTTTGAAGGGACCTATACAACGACGTTCTCCGCCCCGGTTGAAACCGCCACGCCCCGCTATGATTACAACCAGATCATGTACCGATTACATCTTGACGACCCGCGTCTCGTTTTGCCTGCGCCGGTTTATCAAGTCCGGGACGAGCGAAGCGAAAGAAACTATCTGCTACGTGACGGCATCGAGAAAGCGGGCAAATGGGACGCTATCGAATCCATCCCCTTTTTTGCCATCGAGCCGGAAAGAGCGCCTGACGATCTTATTCCGATCTACGCTCAGAAGATTCCCGCCGGGAACAAGCAAACAATCCAGCTAACAACCGACCGTCTCTCCTCATCCGAAAAGCCACTCTTCTGTGCCTTACCTTCGGACGGTGCGGCCAACGAAAACCCGCAAGTCGCGTCCCTCTATGAATATCGCCATCTCGAA
>CAYZAH010000806.1:0-2526 GCA_964475805.1 uncultured Pirellulales bacterium
CGGACGAAGATCAGCAGGCCGGCGGCGAAGGCTACGACACCGTAGAGGCTGCACAATCCGATCATCTTCCAGACCTCCGGAGACCACTGGTAGTCCACGCCCTGAGCCATCTGCTGAATGATTTGCCAGGGATAGCTGATGTATCGGGTGAAGATGTAAGGGTCCAGCCCCACAAAGTGCTTCGTGAAGTCGATGATGTAAAGCGTGCCGATACTCACCGCGACGGCGGCGCCCGGGCTCCGGACGATTGTCGATATGAACAGGCCGTACAGCACGATCGCGCCCAGGGGAATCCAGGTCAGGACGAACGCCACCAGGAAGTTGCCGAGAACCTTACCTTGCGAATAGATTACGCCGAAGCTGTCGGAGACCGCGCCGAAGCGGTAGCGGGCCTTCGCGAGCACTATGGACAAGGCGAGGGTCGCGACGGAGATCACGATCATGTAGAGCAGGCCCATGATGGCCTTGGCCGCGTAGAGCTCCCAGCGGTACAGCGGCGCTGCTAACATTGCACGGATCGTGCCGGACCGCGTCTCGTCTGCCATAAGCATGGCCGAGAAGACCAGCACAAAGATCAACCCAATGTCGGTGAAGACTATTTGCATGGACAGGGTCACGTATCCCCACGCGTTGGCGGCGTCCCCCGTGCCGAGATCGTCGGCGACTATGTAGGTGAGCACGCAAATCAACGCGGCGCCGAACAGTCCGAAATAGGGCAGCTTACAGCGCACGGCTTTGGCTATCTCGTTTCGCAGCAAGGCCGGAACCTGGCTAAGCATGGTCGTCGCCTCCGGTGATCGAAAGAAAGAACTCCTTCAACGTCTTCTGCCTGGGACTGATAGCCGCGACTCTGAACCCGGCGCCGAGCAAATAGCGGTTCAGCCAGACCGAGTCATCAGTAGCTAACGTGACCTCCAAGCTATTTGGCGTTAAGGTCTCCACGTGTGCAATCTTCTCCTCAGCCATGAGCTTGTTAAGATCGGGGACCTCGCCGTCGAAAGTGACCTGGACGACTCTCTCGTGCGGCGTCAGGATATCCTTGACCCGCCCCGATGCGATCTGGCGGCCCTTGTGAATGACGAAGACGGTGTCACAATATTCCTCAACTTCGTACAGCAGGTGACTGGAGATGAAGACGGTGAGTCCGTCCGTCCTCACCCGCTCGCGCAGGAACGTGAGAATCTCCCGCGTTCCTTCCGGGTCCATCCCGTTGGTCGGCTCGTCCAAGACCAGCAGCCGGGGACGGCCCAGCATGGCCCGGCCGATTCCGAGGCGCTGCTTCATTCCCATCGAATAGGTGCGGACTTTGTCACGCTGCCTGTCCGCCAAGCCGATGCGCTCGAGAATCTCGTCGATGTCCCCGGGCGGGACTCCGCCGAGGACCCGCGCCGCCAATTCCAGGTTCTTTCGTCCGGAGAGGTAGTCGTAGAACGCCGGCGTTTCGACCATAACGCCCACGGATCGGATCGCCTGCTTGAAGTCTTTCCAGATGTCCACACCGAAGACGCGGATTCGGCCTCCGCTCGGACGGACCAGACGCGGGATCATATAGAGCGTCGTGCTCTTGCCCGCACCGTTGGGACCCAGAAAGCCAGCCATCTGCCCGGGCTGAACTTCCAGCGAAAGGCAATCCACCGCGCGGATTCGCCCAAAGCGCTTGCTCAAATCATCCAGGGCCAAGGCCGGTTCGGTCACTTCCGGGTTCCTTTCTGTCTTCCGCTTTCGGACAAAAACACAGTGACGCGACCTACACGCCTCTCACGCGCCACCAGATCGGAAAGGCCGTCACCATTAAGGTCATTGACGTTGAGCCACGCATCCACCGGCGCCCGAAGACTTATGGGCGGCTGCTTTCGGAAGAAACCGGCATCTGCATCGCTCAAATATACGTCAAACTGATCCGACGAGCGCTCGACGATGACGTCCTCGCGCCCGTCGCCATTGAAGTCGCCGTCAATTCGAAACAACCATTGGACAGACTTGTCACTCGGTGTCCTGGAGGTCATCTCCATCTCGAAGTCGGGGCCGCCGGAATATTTTCCGTCCCGGCCGGACCGGACCGTGAAGATCCAATCGACGCCGCCCGAAAGAGCGATATTCACCAGGCCGCTCCAGGAGGTCACTCTGCTCTTCAATGCAACCAGTATCAGCTCGCACTTGCCGTCGCCGTCAAGGTCCCACATGGGTGAGACGTGAATCTTGTTATTGACGCAGATCGGCACGCCGTTCCCGCGGAGCACGTGCGTTGGCTTCTCAGGGAGCCGATCATCCCGGCCGCGCAAGAAGACCAGAACGGTCGTCTTAGGATTTATCTCTCCATACGACTTCCAAATCACCGCGTCTTGGCGACCGTCGCCGTTCACGTCCTGATGCTTCACGCCCGGACGACCCCACTGACCGTCTTCGCCCATATCTTCGATCAGCTTGCGAATCGCCGGGGTTTCAGCCGGCTCTTCATCGACCGCATTTGCGTCGCCTGTGCGAAATTGCGTTTCGATAGATAGCATGTGTGAAGGGTTCGCCCCG
>CAYZAH010000807.1:0-2520 GCA_964475805.1 uncultured Pirellulales bacterium
TGACTTGGTCGATGGTCTTGCTATTGTCGGTAATGGCGCCGAGCAGGATTCGACCCGTCTTGAATTCGGCGGGCTTTGTCCCCGTTGGCCTGAATACTCGCCCGAGTACCTTCCTGGCCGAGTCTCCGAAGACTTGAACGGTAGCTATCGCGCCTGAGCCTGTGCCCGTCATTTGTGCGGCGAAACAGTCCACGATACCCTCCGTCAGCGCACAGGCTACGCGATCTTGGCTTCGAGGTGTTTCTGGTAGGCCAGGACGATTCCCTTGACGACGAGGTTGGGCACGTAGTTGTCGATGAATTCGCAATCGGACACTATCGTCTTGGCCCCCGAGCCGGTGATGATCGTCTGCGGCCATCGGCCGAGTTCCTCCGCATAGCGGCGGATGATTTCCTCAAGGGCGCCGACGATGGAGTAGTACAGTCCGCAGTTGATCGCGTCGGCGGTGTTCTTACCATAGGGTGCGGCGGGTTTGGTTACCTTGACGTTCGGCAGTTGGGCGGTGTTGTCTCGGAGGGCCTTGGCGCTGATCTCGAAGCCGGGGCAGATGACGCCGCCCAGGAACACACCGTTCTGGTCCACCAGGTCAATGGTCACGGCGGTCCCGAAATCGGCGACGACGACGGCGTCTTCAACAACGGCGTAAGCCGCTGCGGCCGCGACGACCCGATCAGTGCCAACCTTGTCCGGCTCATCGACCCAGACGCTCATCGGCAGGGCGATATCCTGACCGATGACGAGAATCTCTTCGTCGAGGCGCTCGGCCGCCATCTGCCGGATCACGTCCGTCCAGGCGGGTTTGACGCTGCTGACGACGATCACGCCGTCGCGCCTGTTCTCTCTCGATCCTTCGATGATGGGGATCTTCTGCCAAGCCGTTTCCAGACAGCTTTCCAATTCAGCCGACGGCGGCCCGGGGATGGTTTCGATGGACTCCTCTCGACCGTCGAGAAAAAGCCCGATCGCAATATTCGTGTTTCCGATGTCTATCGCAACAATATTCATAATTCATAACTCATGGTGTGCAAGTTTAGTCTCCTATTCATACCCGCTTTCCCGACGCAAGTCAACACCAAACCGGCTGTATCCCCTCTTCCTTCCGTGCGGGATCCGATTTTCCTTATACCCGAACAGCCGGGTCATGCGTTATATGAGTGATGAACGTTCATGGCTCGTCGACGAGGTTGTTTCGATGGTAGATCGGTTGCTTGTAGCTAAATGCAGACGTGGGAGCAGGGAGGCTCTGCGCCGGATCTACGAGAAGTACAGAGATGACTTGCTGATTTTAGCGATCGCTCTTTCGCACGACCTTCATCTGGCGGAGGATGCCGTCCATGATGTGTTCGTTGCTTTCGCTCAGAACGTCAGGAGCTTCACGCTCACGGGCAGCTTGAAATCCTATCTGGCGACATGCGTAACCAATCGCGTACGCGATCTGATGCGAGCGCGACGAAGCCGGACCAGGATTCTCGACGCGGAGCAGTCTCGTTCAGCATCGCTGGAAGTGAACGAGCCGAGCCGGTTGATTGTCTGTAGCGAAGAGCTCCGGCTGCTCAGTGCGGCGCTGGCCGAGCTGCCCGACGAACAACGGGAAGTGGTCGTCCTGCACGTGCACGGCCAAATGCGATTCAGGGTCATCGCGAAATCTCTGGGTATCTCTGTTAACACGGTCAAGGGTCGATACAGGTATGGAATTCGCAAATTGCGGTCGATCTTGAATGGTGAGATGGAACAATGAGCTCAGTGGAAAAGATAAGAAGACTGTTTGCCAAATCAACTATTACGGTCAGCTCGGAAGTCGACGAGCGGATCATCCGTGCCTCTTTGACGGCGCTGGACGAATCCGAAAAGACCAAGTCGATCCCGGCTGGCCCGGATCTTAGGAGAATAACCATGAAAGTGAGAATAATGAAGTTCGCCACCGCTGCGGCGATTATTGCCGTCGTCCTTGTCGGCATTTATCTTCTTGGCGGTTCGCCCGACGGCAGCAACGTTGCCTGGGGGCAGGTCGCCGGGAATATGGACAACATCCACAGTTTCACGTGTCGAATGACCTCATGGGAAAAGCCCGCCCAGACGTCGGGAGGTGCGGAGGTCCCGAAGGTCGAAGAGAAGGCTATGCGTTTCTGGTACTCGGACGAGTTCGGTTTCAAGATGGAACAGGATAGCGACGGAGCCCCGAGTCTGATCGTCTGTATGCTTCGCCAATCCAAAGAAGGCTTGCGTATCTGGCCGAAGGACAAGAGATATGTGCGCCAATCGCTCAACGGCGAGGAGCAGAACGTCGTGAGTCCTCAGGACATGGACCCTCGGGAATGGGTGCGTCGTTTCATGACGGCTGATTACAAACCGTTGGGACAGAGTGTCATCGATGGCGTCAAGGTCGAGGGAGTGGAGACCAACGAGCTGGGTGTGATCAGGGCGTCCTCCGCAGGATCCCAGATCAGTGATTACAAGGCCCGGTTGTGGGTGGACGTCGAAAGCTTACTGCCCGTCCGGATCGAAGAGGAATACACGCTC
>CAYZAH010000808.1:0-2514 GCA_964475805.1 uncultured Pirellulales bacterium
CGAGCGGCTGAGTTTTGAGTCCTTGATATTCATGAGCGCCTCGGTCACAGACACCGTCGGAGTTCGGCACGGGATTGCCCCAATAATCCCGGCCGCCGTTCTCAGGAACGTCTATTCCTGAATCGATGCAGGGCGAGTCGGGCTGCAAGTGATACCCATCCAGCGTGTCTATACCTAAGCCGCCACTGCCGGGATCGACAAACATTGGATCTTGAGTGATCTTGTTGGGATCGTCAGGTTCTGAATCGGGATGGAATCCAAAAAACACATTATTTGCGAAAGTGCGCTTGGCATTGCGCCAATAATAAGTGGCGGTGGGACTGAGGTTATAAATGACGTTGTTGAAGAAGTAGTAGGTCTTATCCGCGTTTCTGCGTTCGCTGATGATCTTTGGCGAGAGCTCGGGTGGAATGAAGACGACATTATTGTAAATATAGCAACTAGTGTTCGGATAATTCAAACAAAAGATATTCCCTTTGTCGTTCTGGCTGATATTGTAGCGGACAACAATGTTGGCATCCTGCGGCTCGGTGCACATCCAGAACAGGCCATGGCTGTTATCATGACTGTAACTGTATTGGAAAATGCAGCCGGGGCTTTCAAGATCGGCGTCGTACAGGCATCCGTCATAATCACGGGCCCAGTTGAGATATCCTTCATTGAACTGAAAGACAGTGCCACGAGAGCTACGAGAAAAGATAGTATTGCCGGTCCCGGCACGATAAGCAGTATCCCAACAGACGTTGTACTCTACAACTCCGCCGTCTGCCATCCGGACAATCATGGCATTCTTCCCAATGTCGTTGATCTTGTTATGGCGGATTCTGAGATTGGTGATTCTGCGACGATTCCAGTTTGGACCGCCGGGTGTGTTGGAGCCACCCGCCCTGCATCTGGTGAAGATGCCTGTATTGTCGATGGTCTGGATTCGGCACCCTTCGATGAGGATGTCATCGAAGCGAGTGTCTTTCACGTCATCCGCCTCGATAAATATCCCAATTGCGCCGGTGTCCTTGGCCTGGAGGGATTGGCCCACAATTCCCTTAATGTGATGAATGTAAAGGCTCTTCAGGTGAATATGATGAAGGGTTCCGGAATTCGCGGCTCCCACCGTGACGCCTCTGCGATCAGCACCGGTCGAAGCATCATTGGTGATTTCCAGATTGGTAATTTCCCAGTATTGTTGATTGAACAAATAGATGACACCGTCTCCCGAAGAGCTTGCCCCATCGATCACCGGAAAAGAGCCGACACCATATCGACTTATGACGATGGGTTTTCCAATCGTACCGGAACCTTTGGGGTGCAGTTTTCCGCTCCAGTGTTTTCCGGCTGCAAAGAGAATATAGTCGCCCGGGGCAAAAGTCGTAGAATTGACTTTTTCCAACGTCTTCCAGGGCCGAGCCGGATCGATGCCGGGATTACTGTCTGAACCGTTCTCCGCATCTATGTGATAGATCATTGCTGAGACTGTTTGGAGGAGACAGTTTGGCCAAAAGATCAAGGTCGCACAAAGAAGCCAAAGATGAAGCGCCTTGAATTTCTTACAGCGTATAGGCCGCTTGTTTGGACTATTCATAAGGTATCGACAATATTAACATGAGTTTCGTACACAACTCTGACTATATCTTACTCCGAATGTGGATGAAATTGAAGCAATTCCTCTCTGGAGTCGCCTTCAAGAGCGTCATTTTAGGAATACAGTCGCCGCCACTATCGAAGAGAGCCGTGTTATCAATAAACTCTCATCTCTGAAGGAGTACTACCCAACGGATAGATCCGCCACGCGTATCGGCGGATAGAGCTTGCATGTTTTGAGACCAAAGGATAACATAGGTGACTGATTTGGAGACAGGTTGGACGTTGCCATCCGAGCCCTATATGAGTAAATGTATCCTACGAATCAGTCTTTCGTAGAAGTTAACTGATGCGTGTTGCACGAACAGACTATAACAAAATACGATGGATCGGGATCTTCGCCGCGTTCGGCATGGTGCTTCTGAACGTCGAAGCGACAAATGCCGGGTCGCTGCGGATCGGGTTCTTGGCCGCTGAGTCCTCAATGGACGACCTCGGCCCGCACAACCGGGCAGCATGGCAGGCGGCTGGGACGTTAGGCCAGGCGACACTTCTTTTGCGGCAGAAAGACGGAACTTTCGCCGACCCATCGGGCAACGCTCGAGACTTGAGCGACTTCGACACTATCTGGTATCACCAGGGCGACGCCATTGCGCGGAGCCTTATGTATCAAGGGCGTAGTCTTGCAGAGATTCGCCAGTTTGCTCAGAGCGGCGGCGGCGTGTTGCTTTCAGGCGGTGCGCTTGCAATGGTCGCCCAGCTCGGGCTTGAAACTCAGATACGCCCCCAGCGCCACGATTTGGGTAACTGGCGTGACCCGGCCGGCATGATACCGGTCGAGAAAACACACGCCGCCTTCAGCGGCCTGAAGGGCGAGGCGGGCATCATTTGGCTTAGCCGAGGGGGCTGTCGCGCCGTGGCCGATTTCTATTGGGG
>CAYZAH010000809.1:0-2513 GCA_964475805.1 uncultured Pirellulales bacterium
CACGCTGTTTGACCACACGATAGTCCTCGGCGAGCGGACTGTCACAACGCTGCGCTAGTTCTTGCACATTTTCGATGAACAGCCTTGGATGAACGGCTTTAACCTGATATGCGGTCTGACCAAATGAAACACCAACAAGGCCGGCGACAACAAGCACCATCGCTAACATAACACCCAATCGATTCATGCGAACATCACTCCATTCCCATGCGTGGCTCAGGATTTGTCAGATATACATCTCGGAACATGATGCCACAGATTGCGTGCTTATGCAAGCGCTCTGTCGAGAGCGGTTGTGGTCTCTCGATAGTCTGTCCCCCTCGCCTGTTAGATGCCGGCGCTGGCTCTTCCTTAAGATCAGCGGCAAGTCACGCCTTAGATTGGAAAGACAGGATTCAAGGGTCCGGCCATCTGTTTCGCTGTTTCCAACTCTCGCGCCGAGACCAGCTTGAAGTTCATGGCCAGATCCAAAGCCATGCGAAACAACGACTCCTCGCCCGGCGGTATGGCTGCCGTCACGGGCTGGCTGAGAGTGAAGTACAGCCCCAACCTTGCCTCGTCCCGTTGCGTAAGAGGCTGGTACCAGCACTTCGGATATTTCTTGCGTGACGGATCGCCTTGGGGCCATCGCTGTCGTGCCAGGGCCTTCAGCGCCAATATGGCCAGCCCCTTGGATTTTGCCGTGGCAATGACCCTCGGGCCGAACTCGCCCTTGAAGAACGTGGCAAAGTTCACGGGGAAGAGAATCGAATCGAAGTCGTAGCGGTCCATCGCCGCCAGGGCCGCCTCCTCGGAATGCGCGGAAAAGCCGAGATAACGCACCCGCCCCTGTTTCTTTGCTTCGACGAATACTTCCATCGCTCCGCCTTTGGCAAAGGCGACGTCCACGTCTTTCTTGACGTCCGTAATGGCGTGAAGCTGATAGAGATCGAGGTGATCCGTGCGAAGCCGCTTGAGTGACTGTTCCAGCTCGTGCGACGCGCCTTCCCGCCGGCGCTCCGTGGTCTTGCACGCCAAGAACACCTTTTTGCGATAAGGCTCCAGCGCCGGGCCGAGCTTTAGCTCCGCGTCGCCATAGGTCGGAGCCACGTCGAAGTAGTTCACCCCTTTTTCGAACGCTTCGGCCACCACGCGATTAGCGTGCTGCTGCTCGGCATCCTTCACTACAATCCCCCCGAAGCCAATGATCGACAATTTCACCCCGGTCTGGCCATACTCTCTTCGCAGAAGAGTAGCGCGATTCTCCGAGCCGGAATCGCTCTGCAATTCACCCGCTGTTGCGGGCGTACTCTCTAACATTCTGCTTGCTGCTATCGTTCCGGCTGCAATTGTGCCCTTCTTGAGAAATTCTCTGCGTTCCATACGTTGGCCCCCTACAATTTGTGATTGTGCTCTCTTCCACTTCTGTATCAACACGGTGGACACACGAGATTGTACACGGAAGAGAAGCTATGTCGGAAGAATAAAATCGCGTAGTGAGCACGGCCAGATATCCCCTCTCCGCCAATCCTCTCAACGAACAGAGCATCAACTCAAACAACCTGTCGTGCTGCGATGGCCGCCTGGCCGAGAGATACGCCGGCATCGTTTGAGGGAACGTCTTTGTTGAACAGGACGGAAAAACCGGCCTCCTCCAAGAGTCTAATCAGGCGATTGGCCAGATAGCGATTGCAGAATACGCCGCCACTCAGTGCAACGGTGTCCAATTCTGTGGACGCTCTCGCTGCATTGGCCATCTCCAAAAAGGCAGCGGCGAGCGTGTTGTGGAACTTCGCAGAGATCATGCCGGCGGCCCGATCCTTCTGCACGTCGCTGATGAGCTGCTTTATCATCTTGCTCAAGTCGAGCAGCATCGGCCGGCCGTCTGCGATTGTGAGCTCGAAATCATATTGCCCTTCAACGTCACAGGCGGCAACAGCCTCCAAAGCCATCGGCAACTGGGCGTCGAAATGGTTGGTGCTACCCAGTCCAAGCATCGCGGCGACCGCGTCGAAAACCCGGCCCAGGCTGGACGTCTGGACAACGTTCACGCCTTTGGCAAGCTGATCCAATATGATTTCCGATTTGTTGTTAGGTTCATCCTCGATTCGTCTCAACAGCCAAGCAAATTTCGATAGAGAGAATTCGCTCTTGTATGCCGTTTTCAGTATTGATAAGGCGGGTCTCACGGCTTCTTTGCTTGCCTTGTCCGCTCCGGCTAATGGATAGTAGGCTAAGTGACCAAATCGCCCGAACTTCTCCAACGATGCGATCAGACATTCACAACCCCATATCGCCCCGTCCGTTCCGTAGCCCGTACCGTCGGCGACGAGCCCGATGGCCGGGCCGTCGAGGCCATGCTCGACCAGAACCGAGGCGACGTGAGCCCAGTGATGCTGGACCTGGATGATCTTCGCGTTGCGTATGGATTGAGCGTATCGAGTGGACAAATAGCCCGGGTGAAGGTCGCAGACGACGACTTCAGGCTCAACCTCGAACAATTTTCGCAAGTGCTCGACCGAATTGATGTAGTG
>CAYZAH010000810.1:0-2500 GCA_964475805.1 uncultured Pirellulales bacterium
CTTTACCGTGAATTAGATTGACAACAGCGGAATAATATTGTATAATACATAACTGACATAGTGGCTGATCGTTAGTGAATAGTATTTGGCAGGTGCTTGGTGCCGAGGGTCGAAGGCGGAGGCCGGACGGCGGAGGACGGACGACGGAGGAGCACAGCGGGTTCGCTGAATGTCGAATCTTAGATTTCGAGAGTCCAATGTCGAAGAGCAGGAAACTCGCGATTTACGCAAGCCGCAATCATACCTGTGGCACAAAGTCACCGTGTCCTTGCATTTTTTGCGCTAATTGCACAAGAATGTACAGAATTTTGCAGAAATTTACGAATTTTTTTAAATCCTTGTCAAAAGGGCAGACAACTGGTGTTTATTCGACTTGGTTTTGCCCTTGGCACGGCCAAGCCAAGAGGTTCAGTTGAAAAAACGAAGCCAATTTCGTTCGTGCACCGCCGAGAACGCTGAGATCGCCGAGAATCGAGAGAGGCTCCTGGTCCGGCTCCTCAGCCGTTCCTGCAAAACAAAGCCAATCTTCTCAGGCGGGAGATTGCCACGGCCCCTCGGGCCTCGCAATGACCCTTCCCATCTTGCTCCTTTGTGCTTTCGTGGCCGACGTGTAAAAACGAAGCCAATCTGTCAGAAGGAGTGGCTGACGGGTCGGTCGGCCAAGGTGGCTGAAAAAACAAAGCCAATTTGAACGGCGAGGCACGCAATACGCCATACGCAAGACGCACTACGAGCTGGATGCTCAGAAGTGGTTGTTGAAGTAGTCGGGTTTACCGTCGTCGCTATCGTAGGTTTTGGAGTCGCCGGTCTCGGCGTCGATCCGGATACGCTCGATGCGCTGGGCCTTCTTCGTATTGCTGTCGACGGTGACCAGTATCCCGTTTATTCTCACGTCGCCAGTGGCGATCTCGAACGGGAACGGCATTTGCGTCCTGAACGATTTCAGTACGTTCTCGACACTCCGGCCGAGGATGGAATCATGCGCGCCCGTCATGCCGATATCGGTAATGTAGGCGGTTCCCTTAGGCATGATTCTCTCGTCAGCGGTCACGACGTGCGTGTGCGTGCCGAAACACAGGCTGACCCGGCCGTCCAGGTGGTAGCCCATCGCGATTTTCTCGCTGGTAGCCTCGGCGTGGAAGTCCACCACGATGACGTCCGCCTGCTGCTGGAGTGGCGGTAGGATTCGATCAATCATATTGTACGGGCAGTCGCCGGGCTTCATGAACAGCCGGCCGATCAGAGCAACAACGGCCACGGTGGGGCCTTTGCCGGTCTTGTAGATAGCCGTGCCTCTGCCGGCGGCGCTGGCGGGGAAATTGGCCGGGCGGACAATGTTGTCCGCCGTCTCGAGCGTCGTGATAATGTCTCTTTTGCGGTACGTGTGGTCGCCCAGGGTGATTAAATTGACACCGTAGCGCAACAATTTGTCGTAGATTTGGGGGGTCAGGCCCGAGCCGCCGGCGGCGTTTTCGGCGTTGGCGATGACGCAATCAATTTGATGCTCCCTGACCAGGGCCTTGAGCTTGTCGGCGAGGATTCGTCTGCCCGGTCGTCCGACGATGTCGCCTATACATAGGATGTTCAAATTCATGAGTATATCCCAGTCCGCTTTTAGCGGAAAAGTAGGGTTGGAAGTGACTAAAGTGCCTAAAATGAACTAAAGTGAGCTAAAGTTGTGCGGATGGAACGCTAGGCTCCGGCCGCCTTTAACTTTAGGCACTTTAGTTCACTTTAGCTCACTTTAGCTCACTCTCTCAGCTATTTCGCATACTCGATACAGCGGACCTCCCGGAGGAGCGTGATCTGGATTTCGCCGGGGTAGGTCATTTCGTTCTCGACCTTGGTGGCGATATCCCTGGCCACCTTGACGGCGGCTTCGTCGTCTACCTGGTCGGCCGCGACGATAACGCGGATTTCACGCCCAGCCTGGATGGCGTACGCGTTTTCAACGCCTTTGAAGCTGGTGGCGATCTCCTCGAGCTTCTCCAAGCGCTTGATGTAGCGTTCGAGCGTCTCCCTTCGGGCGCCGGGGCGCGAAGCGCTGATCGCGTCGGCGGCGGAAATCAGGGGCGTGTACGGGTTGTCCGGCGGAATATCGCCATGATGGCCCGCGACGGCGTTCAGGACCACGCTCGATTCACTGAACCGCTTGAGATAGTTGGCCCCGATGGTGGGGTGGTTACCCTCGACGTCGTGGTCGATGGCCTTGCCGATGTCGTGGAGCAGGCCGGCCCGGCGGGCAATCGTGCCGTCCAAGCCCAGCTCGTCGGCCATAACCTGAGCCAGAAAGGCCACTTCGACGCTATGGCGAAGCACGTTCTGGCCGTAGCTGGTTCGGTAGCTCAAGGCCCCGATCAGGCTGAGAATCTTGTTGCTCAGGCCCCGGATGTTCGTCTCGACGGCGGCGTCCTTGCCGAGCTGGAGGAGTTTGTGATTGACGTCCTTCTTGGTCTGGGCGACGAGCTCTTCGATCCGAGAGGGGTGGATTCGGCCGTCC